>NZ_JAWXQV010000056.1:0-274960 GCF_033843325.1 Klebsiella sp. JN_Kp126
CTGGCGTATTTTTGCCGGGAGAAACGCCCGGCGATATGGGAAGCGCCACATCCGGTTGAGCGTGCCCTGCGGGCGCTGGTTCTGCGGCATCAGGCGCTGACAGAGATGCATGTTCAGGAGCAGAACCGGCGTGAAAGCGCGCGTGATGTTCAGTTGCCGAGCATAGACATGCATCTGCTGTGGCTGGATACGGAACTGAAACGCCTTGAAAAGCAGATAAAAGACCTGACGGATGATGACCCGGATATGAAACACCGGCGCAAACTGCTGGACAGTATCCCGGGCATTGGCCCGAAAACTTCAGCGGTGCTGCTGGCTTATGTGGGGCTGAAAGAGAGGTTCAGGGAGGCGAGGCAGTTCGCGGCGTATGCGGGTCTGACGCCCCGGCAACATGAATCAGGCAGCAGTATCAGGCGGGTAAGCAGGATGAGTAAAATGGGCCATGTATCGCTGCGTCGGGCGTTGTATATGCCGGCGATGGTGACGCTGTATAAAACAGAATGGGGCAGGGAGTTCAGGGAACGACTGGAGAAGAACGGAAAAAATGCAAAGCTGATAATCGGGGCGATGATGAGGAAGCTGGCGCAGGTCGCATACGGCGTCCTGAAATCAGGACGCCCGTTCGATGCCACACTGCATACGAAAAATGCTTGCATGGCATAACAGTATCTACTTGTCCGCAGATGACGGTAAACCCGTAGCCCGGCTAAGCGCAGCGCGAGCCGGGGATGTGGCAGAATTGCGACGACGATCTTATTCGGGTAACAGGATCAAAAAGGCCGGCTAGCATGGCTAACCGGCCTTTTTATCCTCAACCGATGCTAATCGTGGCGGGGATAATCAGGGCTATTGATCCACGCGTGATCCTCTTCCCAGGTAAACATCCATTTGCGATCCGGACCGGCCATCACGTTCAGATAGTAGCTGTCATATCCGGCAATCGCCGCCACCGGATGGTAGCCGCGCGGCACCATGACCACATCGTGGTTGTAGGGGGCCATGCAGGCATCAAGGCTGCGGTCATCGGTATAGACGCGCTGGAAGGCAAAACCCTGCGGCGGATCGAAACGGTGATAGTAGGTCTCTTCCAGCTGGGTTTCCTGGCCCGGCAGCGCCGTGTCGTGCTTGTGCGACGGCCATGAGCTGGTCGCCCCTTCCTCGGTGTAAACCTCCACTACCAGCAGGCAGTCCGCCTGCGCGCTATCCGGCAGAATATTGTGCACCAGCCGCTGGTTACGCCCTTTACCGCGATGCTCTACGCCCACATCCTGCGGGGAGATAACCCGTGCAGGGAAGGTTCCTTTACCCGGGGCGCTGCATACGGCCAGCTCGAGGTCAGAATCTGCCGTCACTTCGACTTTATCCTGCGGCGGCGCGTAGACTGACCAGGGCGGCGTCCGCTCAAACGGCGACATACGCTGGCCGAGGTTCGGGAAATCCGCCTGCGTGGTTTTTACCGAAGCCAGGCCGGCAACCAGCACCAGGCACAGTTCGCGATCGCCGCTTTCCAGAGTGACGGTTTGCCCTTTCTTTAACATCCAGACATCAAAACCAATGTACTTCCACCCCGCGCTCTGTGGGGTGATGTGCTGAATCTGCCCTTCTTTTTTTGCTTTAGCCAGTAAAGACATGGCGCTCTCCTTCGCCGATTAGCCTAACGTCGGCATACTGAATTCAGATACGGTTTGCTGACCCTGCGGCCAGCGGACGGTGGCGGTTTTCATACGCGTATAGAAGCGCACGCCGTCCGGGCCATGGACGTTCAGTGCGCCGAATACGGAGCGTTTCCAGCCGCCAAAGCTATGGAAGGCCATTGGAACGGGTACCGGTACGTTGACCCCAACCATTCCGGCCTGGACATCATGGACAAATTCACGCGCGGTGTGGCCGTTGCTGGTAAAGACGGCGCTACCGTTGCCGAACTCATGGCTGTTCACCAGCTCCAGCGCGCTGTGGTAATCCGCCACGCGAACAATCCCCAGCACCGGGCCAAAAATCTCTTCACGCCAGATAGTCATCTCCGGCGTGACGTTGTCGAACAGCGTTCCGCCGACGTAGTATCCCTCTTCAAACCCGGGCACCTGCGGCTTGCGTCCGTCAACCACCAGCGTCGCCCCCTCGCTAACCCCTTTATCAATATATCCCAGCACTTTTTTCTGATGGGTATCGGAGACGACCGGCCCCATTTCGTTCTCTTCTTTTCCGCGCATACAGCCCGGCCCAACCTTCAGGGATTCCACCAGCGGCTTCAGGCGCGCAATCAGTTTATCCGCCGTTTCATCACCCACGGCAACCACCACCGGCAGCGCCATGCAGCGCTCGCCCGCCGAGCCGAACGCGCCGCCCATAATGGCATTCACGGTGGCATCAAGATCGGCATCCGGCATCACAATCGCGTGGTTTTTCGCCGCACCAAACGCCTGTACCCGCTTGCCATAAGCGCTGGCGGTTTTATAAATATGCTCCGCCACGCCGGAAGATCCGACAAAGCTTACCGCCGCGATCCGCGGGTCCCGGTATAGCTGCTCGGCATCTTCGTTGCTGCAGTGCACGACGTTAAAGACGCCATCCGGCAGACCCGCTTGTTTCAGCAATTCCGCCAGACGCACCGCGGCAGTAGGCGCCAGCGCTGGCGGCTTCAGGACAAAGCTGTTGCCGCAGGCCAGCGCCAGCGGGAACATCCACATCGGTACCATCGCCGGGAAGTTGAACGGCGTAATGCCCGCTACCACGCCCAGCGGCTGCATCAGAGAATAGCTATCAACGCCGGTGCCGACATCCGATGAGAACTCCCCTTTGATCAGGTGCGGAATACCGCAGGCAAACTCAACGACTTCCATGCCGCGCGTCAGCTCCCCCATCGCGTCGGAAAACACTTTACCGTGTTCACTGACGATAATCCCCGCCAGCTCTTCAGCGTGCTGTTCCAGTAACATTTTAAAATTGAACATCACGCGGGCGCGGCGCAGCGGCGTGGTGCGCGACCAGCTTTCAAAAGCATCATGCGCCACCTGAATGGCGTCAGAGACTTCCTGCGCGGTCGATAACGTGACTTCGCGGACCACTTTGCCCGTCGCGGGGTCGAAAACCGGCATTGTTTTGCTGCTGCCGCTGGTAACGGTTTTCCCGCCAATAAAGTTTCCTGTGATAGTCATGCTCTCGCCTCATCTGTATGGGGTATCGGGGGCCAACGCAGTACGGCCCATTACTGGATCTGCTGTGCTGTAACCGTAGTAAAATGAAATTAATATTTCAATATTGATGACTAGTGAAATTCTATTTTGGTGATGATGGTCGCAATTTCGTGTAAGAAATTGCCGGCTTGCGGACTAAAGCACGATAAAAAGAGTTGAGATTTAGCGCCACCTGCAACCCGTGCTCTTTTAAATGCAGCAGAAAAATATTTTGCGAGTCGGCTCAAAAAATCACCATTTCATACATTGCTAATTTTGGAATAAATGTTTTGACTATGAGGCATTCGAACGAATCCGATCCCTACGTTTCTGGAGAGTCAAAATGGCTATTGCATCGCAACGTTTCTGCATCAACCGCAAGATCGCCCCGTCACTCAGCATTGAGGCCTTTTTCCGACTGGTGAACAGCCTGGGGTTGAACAAAGTCGAGCTACGTAACGACCTCCCCAGCGGAAAAGTAACCGACGACCTGAGCCACCAGCAGGTGCGAGAGCTGGCTGACCGCTACCATATTGAGATCCTCACTATCAATGCGGTCTACCCCTTCAACTGCCGCACCGCAGAGGTTCGTAGCCTGACGGAGTCATTGCTGAAAGAAGCCAAAGCCGTTGGTGCCAAATCGCTGGTGCTGTGCCCGCTGAACGATGGTACCGAGGTTCCGGCGAGCGAAACCCTTAACGCCCTGCGTGACCTGGCGCCGCTATTCGCCTTCTACGGTATTCAGGGGCTGGTGGAGCCGCTCGGTTTCCCGCAGAGCTCGCTCCGCTCCTCGGCGCAGGCGCAAACGCTGATCCACGACGCGCGGGTGCCGTTTAAGCTGCTGATAGATACCTTCCATCATCATCTTTATCCGCAGGCGGAGCAGGAGTTTAACCAGGTGGATATCGGCGAAATCGGTCTGGTCCATCTTTCCGGCGTAGAGGATACCCGCCCGCGCGAAGCCCTTACCGACAATGAGCGCATCATGCTGACCGCAAAAGACCAGCTGCAAAGCTGCGAGCAGGTCAAAAACCTGGAGGCGCGCGGCTATCAGGGCGTGTATGCGTTCGAACCCTTCGCGCCGGAATTGGCAAACTGGAGCGAAGACGATATCCGCCGCGAAATCGAACAGAGCATCGCGTTAATTCAGCGCCACTGCGCCTGACGTGAATAAGCGAAGGTGTGCGTGATTTACCTCCTTTTGCTATCAGGTTGCCTATACTCGCAGCAGGATAAATGGAGAAATCGCTCATGAGCTCACCTCTGCTGATTGCACGCGCGCTGGATAAACAGCTGCATTTACTGCCCGCTATGGCCAACCGCCACGGCTTGATTACCGGCGCCACGGGGACCGGTAAAACCGTCACTCTGCAAAAGCTGGCGGAGTCTTTCTCGGAAATCGGCGTTCCGGTATTTATGGCCGATGTGAAAGGCGACCTCACCGGTATCGCCGAGTCGGGACAAAGTTCGGAAAAGCTGCAGGCGCGTCTGGAAAAAATCGGCGCAACGGACTGGCAGCCGCACGCCAATCCGGTGGTGCTATGGGATATTTTTGGCGAAAAAGGCCACCCGGTTCGCGCCACGGTTTCCGATCTCGGGCCGCTGCTGCTGGCTCGCCTGCTCAACCTCAATGAGGTTCAGTCCGGGGTGCTGAATATCATCTTCCGTATCGCCGACGATCGCGGGCTGCTGCTGCTCGACTTTAAAGACCTGCGCGCCATAACCCAATACATTGGCGACAACGCCAAAGCGTTTCAGAACCAGTACGGCAACATCAGCAGCGCCTCCGTTGGGGCTATTCAGCGCGGATTATTAACCCTGGAGCAGCAGGGCGCGGAGCACTTTTTCGGCGAACCTATGCTCGATATCCAGGACTGGATGCGCGTCGACGCTGAGGGTAAAGGGGTGATTAATATCCTGAGCGCCGAAAAGCTTTACCAGATGCCGAAGCTGTACGCCGCCAGCCTGCTGTGGATGCTCTCCGAGCTTTACGAACGCCTGCCGGAGGCCGGTGACCAGGAGAAGCCAAAGCTGGTCTTTTTCTTTGATGAAGCGCATCTGCTGTTTAACGATGCGCCGCAGGTGCTGCTGGATAAAATCGAGCAGGTCATCCGCCTGATTCGTTCTAAAGCCGTCGGGGTCTATTTTGTTTCACAAAACCCGGCGGACATTCCCGATGCGGTTCTCGGTCAGCTGGGTAATCGCGTGCAGCACGCCCTGCGCGCCTTCACGCCGAAAGACCAAAAAGCGGTAAAAACCGCCGCGCAGACCATGCGCGCGAATCCCGCGTTCAGTACCGAACAGGCGATCCAGGAGCTGGGCACCGGCGAGGCGCTGATCTCCTTTCTTGATGAGAAAGGCAGCCCTTCGATAGTGGAACGCGCGATGGTTATCGCACCCTGCTCGCGTATGGGGCCGGTCACCGATGACGAACGTAACGGGCTGCTTAACCACTCGGCGCTGTACGGAAAATATGAAGAAGAGATCGACCGTGAATCGGCCTTTGAAATGCTGCAACAGGGCGTTCAGAGCACAACGGAGCAGCAGCAATCACCGCCCGCAAAAGGCCAGCAAAACGGCGATGACGACGGTCTGCTCGGCGGGCTCAAAGACATTCTGTTCGGCACCACCGGGCCGCGCGGCGGCAAACGCGACGGCATTGTGCAAACGGCAGCGAAGAGCGCGGTGCGTCAGGTCACCAACCAGATAGTCAGGGGAATGCTGGGAAGCTTACTTGGCGGGCGGAAACGCTAAAAAAAGCCCCCTTTCTGACTTCAGGAAGGGGGCGCGTGACGTCAGGTTTTACGCATCATCAGCCAGAGGCTCAGCAAGAAGAAGCTGGCGCTCGGCAACAGCGCTCCGATAATCGGCGGAATGCCGTACACCAGGGTGAGCGGGCCGAAAATCTGGTCCAGCACGTAGAAGATAAAGCCGAAGCTGATCCCGGTCACCACTCTGACGCCCATCGGTACGCTACGCAGCGGGCCGAAGATAAACGACAGCGCCATCAGCATCATCACCGCCACCGACAGCGGCTGGAAGATTTTGCTCCACATATTGAGCTGATAGCGGCCCGGA
This sequence comes from Klebsiella sp. JN_Kp126, assembly GCF_033843325.1. Classification (NCBI taxonomy): domain Bacteria; kingdom Pseudomonadati; phylum Pseudomonadota; class Gammaproteobacteria; order Enterobacterales; family Enterobacteriaceae; genus Klebsiella; species Klebsiella sp. JN_Kp126. The sequence continues at coordinate 6,252 of NZ_JAWXQV010000056.1, forward strand.
TCCTGACCGCTGGACTTCAGATAGGTAACATAGTTGTGCAGGCCGCTGATGGACAGCGCGTCCGGGTCCAGCGCCACCACGCCGAGCTTGTCCGGCGTCAGGTTGGTCTTCCAGGTCCCGCTAACCGTCTGCGTTCCGGTGACCTGTTTCGGGTCAGTCAGGTTGGATTCATCCACCTGCGACAGCCGCCAGAGCTTATTCTCAGTGTCGAACTTTGCCGAAGCGGCATAGCGAACGGACTGTAAGCGGCGCTGGTCGTTAAAGGCGTAAATGCTCACCCCGCCCAGCTCATCGTTGCCTTTTACCCGCTCGATATACACAAAGTTATGGCCGTCTTTCGCCCATAGCCCCTGCTGAGTGGAAAGCAGCGAACCGCCGTACATCTGCTGAGCACGATAGTTACGCGCCATCTGTTCGCCCTGCGGGGCAACCCACTCGCCCATCGCCATGGTCAGCAGCACCAGCGGAATCGCGGTTTTCATCACCGACAGCGCCACCTGCAAACGGGTAAAGCCGGAAGCCTGCATCACCACCAGTTCGCTGCGCTGCGCCAGCATCCCCAGCCCCAGCAGCGCGCCGAGCAGCGCCGCCATCGGGAAGAAGATTTGGATATCTTTCGGCACGCTGAGAATCGTGTAGATTCCGGCCCCCAGCGCATCATAGTTGCCCTGCCCGGCCTTTTTCAGCTGGTCGACAAACTTGATGATGCCCGAGAGGGAAACCAGCATGAACAGGGTCATCATGATGGTATTGAAAATCGTCTTACCGATATAACGGTCAAGTACCCCAAACGCCTGCATCACGCCGCTCCTTTGTTAAAACGGGCACGGAAACGGCGCATCGGCACCGTATCCCACAGGTTCAACAGCACGGCCAACGCGAAATAGAGCAGGTTTACCGCCCACATCCAGACCATCGGATCCATTTTGCCTTTACCGCCGCTCGATTTAATCGACGTTTGCAGCAGGAAAAACACCAGATAGAGCAGCATCGCCGGCAGCATCGACAGCACGCGGCCCTGGCGCGGGTTCACCACGCTGAGCGGCACCACCATCAGGGCCATGATGAACACCGTTGCCACCAGCGTGAAGCGCCAGTGCAGCTCCGCCCGGGCGCGATCGGTATCGGTATGCCACAGGGTGCGCATATCCATCTGCTCGGTATCGTTCGGGTCGGAGGCCACCGCCTGATGGCCGACTATCGCCTGATAGTTTTTGAAGTCGGTAATGCGGAAGTCGCGCAGCATCGCGGTGCCTTCAAAGCGGGTGCCCTGATTCATGGTCACCACCTGCGAGCCGTCTTTACGCAGCGAGAGCTCGCCGGTATCCGCGACCACCACCGACGGGCGCGCGTTGCCTCGCGGCCGCAGCTGAGCAAGGAAAACGTCGCTGAAGCGGTTGCCGTTGACGTTCTCAATAAACAGCACCGCGCTGCCGTCGCTGGCCTGCTGGAACTGGCCCTGAGCCAGCGCCGCCATGCCGGGGTTCGCTTTCGCTTCCGCCAGCACTTCATCCTGGTGCCGAGAAGACCAGGGGCCGGCCCACATCACGTTGACCGCCGCGACGACGCCCGTAAAGAGCGCCAGGATCATGGCGGCTTTCACCAGCACGGCTTTACTCAGGCCGCAGGCGTGCATCACCGTAATTTCGCTTTCGGTATACAGTTTGCCCAGCGTCATCAGCAGCCCGAGGAATAAACTCAGGGGCAGAATAAGCTGCGCCATTTCAGGTACGCCCAGCCCTAACAGCGAGAGCACCAGATTTGTCGGGATATCGCCATCAACAGCGGCGCCGAGGATCCTGACCAGTTTCTGACAAAAGAAAATGAGCAGCAGGATGAATAGGATCGCCAACTGGCTTTTCAGCGTCTCACGAACCAGATATCTTATGATTATCACTATAAATACGCCCGTAAAAACCCGTTTTATTGCAGGAAAATTGCTTGTTTCATGGCTTAAACGTCATTTATTCTCTTTGGTCGTCGAAAACATCGCTAAGATTAAATGACTCGCTGGTTCTGCGTATCAGGATCTTTTCTGACGAACCAAGGCCGTAATAACGTTAAGATTAACACGAAGTCACCACAACAGCGGACATGAGTTACGAAAGCTTTCAATTTCTATACTCTATGGATTTCGAGTTGCAGGCAGGCGGCAAGACTGTGAAGCCCCGGAGCTTACATCAGGTAAGTGACAGGGGTGAGCAGGCGCAGCCAACGCATCTGCAACTTGAAAGACGACGAGTATATCTGTAGCCACCACTGTTGTCTTTAAGATTCAGGAGCATAGTGCATGGAGTTCAGTGTAAAAAGCGGTAGCCCGGAGAAGCAGCGGAGCGCCTGTATCGTGGTCGGCGTCTTTGAACCACGTCGCCTCTCCCCCATCGCCGAACAGCTTGATAAAATTAGCGACGGTTATATCAGCGCCCTGCTGCGTCGCGGCGAGCTGGAAGGCAAACCTGGCCAGACTTTATTGCTGCACCATGTGCCGAACATTCTGTCAGAGCGCATTCTGCTTATTGGTTGCGGCAAAGAGCGCGAGCTGGATGAACGTCAGTACAAGCAGGTCATTCAGAAAACAATCAATACGCTGAATGATACCGGCTCAATGGAAGCCGTCTGCTTCCTGACCGAGCTGCACGTCAAAGGCCGCAATAACTACTGGAAAGTGCGTCAGGCGGTCGAGACCGCCAAAGAGACGCTGTACAGCTTTGACCAGTTGAAAACCAACAAAAGCGAGCCGCGTCGCCCGCTGCGTAAAATGGTCTTCAACGTCCCAACCCGTCGCGAGCTGACCAGCGGCGAACGCGCTATTCAGCACGGTCTGGCGATTGCTGCCGGCATCAAAGCGGCGAAAGATCTCGGCAATATGCCGCCAAACATCTGTAACGCCGCCTATCTGGCCTCTCAGGCGCGCCAGCTGGCCGATACCTACAGTAAGAACGTCATTACCCGCGTTATCGGCGAACAGCAGATGAAAGAGCTGGGAATGAACTCCTATCTGGCGGTCGGCAACGGTTCGCAAAATGAATCGCTGATGTCGGTTATTGAATATAAAGGCAACCCGGCGGAAGACGCGCGCCCTATCGTGCTGGTGGGTAAAGGTCTGACCTTTGACTCCGGCGGCATCTCCATCAAGCCTTCCGAAGGCATGGACGAGATGAAATACGACATGTGCGGCGCGGCGGCGGTGTACGGCGTGATGCGTATGGTTGCCGAACTTCAGCTACCGCTGAACGTTGTCGGCGTGCTGGCCGGATGTGAAAACATGCCGGGCGGCCGCGCCTATCGTCCAGGCGACGTGTTGACCACGATGTCCGGGCAAACGGTGGAAGTGCTGAACACCGATGCCGAAGGGCGTCTGGTGCTGTGCGATGTGCTGACCTACGTTGAGCGCTTCGAGCCGGAAACCGTTATCGACGTGGCCACGCTGACCGGCGCCTGCGTGATTGCGCTGGGCCACCACATCACCGGTCTGATGTCGAACCACAACCCGCTGGCCCACGAGCTGATCGGCGCGTCCGAACTGGCGGGCGATCGCGCATGGCGTCTGCCGCTCGGCGACGAGTTCCAGGAGCAGCTGGAGTCTAACTTTGCGGATATGGCCAATATCGGCGGCCGTCCCGGCGGGGCGATTACCGCGGGCTGCTTCCTGGCGCGCTTTACCCGCAAGTACAACTGGGCGCACCTGGATATCGCCGGTACCGCGTGGCGTTCCGGGAAAGCCAAAGGCGCGACCGGTCGTCCGGTGGCGATGCTGTCGCAGTTCCTGCTTAATCGCGCCGGATTTACCGGCGAAGAGTAATTGCCGTCTGATGCCCGGCGGCGTTACGCTTGCCGGGCCAACGAAAAGATGCCGTTTATAGGCCGGGTCAGCGTAGCGCCGCCCGGCTTAAGCATTTAAAGTCACCACAAGAAGCCCCATATATGAAAAACGCAACGTTCTATCTTCTGGACAATGATACGCAACAAGACGGCCTGAGCGCCGTTGAACAACTGGTGTGTGACATTGCCGCAGAACGTTGGCGCAGCGGCAAGCGGGTACTCATCGCCTGTGAAGATGAGCAGCAGGCCATTCGTCTGGACGAAGCGCTCTGGGCTCGACCCGCGGAAAGTTTCGTTCCGCATAATCTGGCGGGAGAAGGTCCGCGCGGCGGCGCGCCGGTGGAGATTGCCTGGCCGCAAAAGCGCAACAGCAGCCCGCGGGATATTCTGATTAGCCTGCGGCTAAACTTTGCAGATTTTGCCACCGCTTTCACAGAAGTGATAGACTTCGTCCCTTATGAAGATTCTTTGAAACAACTGGCGCGCGAACGCTATAAAGCGTACCGCATGGCTGGTTTCAACCTGAACACGGCAACCTGGAAATAATGGAAAAGACATACAACCCCCAAGATATCGAACAGCCGCTTTACGAGCACTGGGAAAAGCAGGGCTATTTCAAACCCAATGGCGACGAAAGCCAGGAAAGTTTCTGCATCATGATCCCGCCGCCGAACGTCACCGGCAGTTTGCATATGGGTCATGCCTTCCAGCAAACCATCATGGATACCATGATTCGCTACCAGCGCATGCAGGGTAAAAATACCCTGTGGCAGGCCGGTACCGACCACGCGGGTATCGCTACCCAGATGGTGGTTGAGCGTAAGATTGCCGCCGAAGAAGGTAAAACCCGCCACGACTACGGTCGCGACGCCTTTATCGATAAAATCTGGCAGTGGAAAGCGGAATCCGGCGGCACCATTACCCGTCAGATGCGCCGCCTGGGCAACTCCGTGGACTGGGAGCGCGAGCGCTTCACCATGGACGAAGGCCTGTCCAACGCCGTAAAAGAAGTCTTTGTCCGCCTGTACAAAGAAGATCTGATCTATCGCGGCAAGCGTCTGGTCAACTGGGACCCGAAACTGCGTACCGCCATCTCCGATCTGGAAGTGGAAAACCGCGAGTCTAAAGGCTCGATGTGGCATATCCGCTATCCGCTGGCCGACGGCGCGAAAACCGCTGACGGTAAAGATTATCTGGTCGTCGCTACCACCCGTCCGGAAACCGTGCTGGGCGATACCGGCGTGGCCGTTAACCCGGAAGATCCGCGCTATAAAGACCTTATCGGCAAATTCGTGATCCTGCCGCTGGTTGACCGCCGCATTCCGATTGTGGGCGATGAACACGCCGATATGGAAAAGGGCACCGGCTGCGTGAAGATCACCCCGGCGCACGACTTTAACGACTATGAAGTGGGCAAGCGTCATGCGCTGCCGATGATCAACATCCTGACCTTTGACGGCGACATCCGCGAAACCGCGGAAGTTTACGACACCAAAGGCAACGAGTCCGATGTCTACTCAAACGCCATCCCGGCGGAGTTCCAGAAGCTGGAGCGCTTTGCCGCGCGTAAAGCGGTGGTTGCCGCTATCGACGCCCTGGGCCTGCTGGACGAGATAAAACCGCACGATCTGACCGTCCCGTACGGCGACCGCGGCGGCGTGGTAATTGAGCCGATGCTGACCGACCAGTGGTACGTCCGCGCCGACGTGCTGGCTAAACCGGCGGTTGAAGCGGTGGAGAACGGCGACATCCAGTTCGTGCCGAAGCAGTACGAAAACATGTACTTCTCCTGGATGCGCGATATTCAGGACTGGTGTATCTCCCGCCAGCTGTGGTGGGGTCACCGCATCCCGGCATGGTACGACAACGACGGCAACGTCTACGTTGGCCGCACCGAAGACGAAGTACGTCAGGAAAATAACCTGGGCGCCGACGTGGCGCTGCGTCAGGACGAAGACGTTCTCGATACCTGGTTCTCCTCCGCGCTGTGGACCTTCTCCACCCTCGGCTGGCCGGAAAACACCGATGCCCTGCGTCAGTTCCACCCGACCAGCGTGATGGTTTCCGGCTTCGACATCATCTTCTTCTGGATTGCCCGCATGATCATGATGACCATGCACTTCATCAAAGATGAAAACGGCAAGCCGCAGGTGCCGTTTAAAACCGTCTATATGACCGGTTTGATCCGCGATGACGAAGGCCAGAAGATGTCCAAATCGAAGGGCAACGTTATCGACCCGCTGGATATGGTCGACGGCATTTCCCTGCCGGAGCTGCTGGAAAAACGCACCGGTAACATGATGCAGCCGCAGCTGGCGGAAAAAATCGCCAAACGCACCGAGAAGCAGTTCCCGAACGGTATTGAGCCGCACGGTACCGACGCCCTGCGCTTTACCCTGGCGGCGCTGGCCTCTACCGGCCGCGATATCAACTGGGATATGAAGCGTCTGGAAGGTTACCGTAACTTCTGCAACAAGCTGTGGAACGCCAGCCGCTTTGTGCTGATGAATACCGAAGATCAGGATTGCGGCTTTAACGGCGGCGAGATGACCCTGTCGCTGGCGGACCGCTGGATTCTGGCGGAATTCAACCAGACCATCAAAGCCTACCGCGAGGCGCTGGACGGCTTCCGCTTCGATATTGCCGCAGGCATTCTGTACGAGTTCACCTGGAACCAGTTCTGCGACTGGTATCTGGAGCTGACCAAGCCGGTAATGAACGGCGGTTCCGAGTCTGAGCTGCGCGGCACCCGTCACACGCTGGTGACCGTTCTGGAAGGTCTGCTGCGCCTGGCGCACCCAATTATTCCGTTCATCACCGAGACCATCTGGCAGCGCGTGAAGGTCATTTGCGGTATCACTGCCGATACCATCATGCTGCAGCCGTTCCCGCAGTACGATGCGTCTCAGGTTGACGAAGCGGCGCTGGCCGATACCGAATGGCTGAAGCAGGCGATCGTCGCCGTGCGTAACATCCGTGCGGAAATGAACATCGCCCCAGGTAAGCCGCTGGAGCTGCTGCTGCGCGGCTGCAGCGAAGCCGCGATTCGTCGCGTGAGCGACAACCGCAGCTTCCTGCTGAACCTGGCGCGTCTGGAAAGCATCACCGTGCTGCCTGCCGATGATAAAGGTCCGGTTTCCGTGACCAAAATTATCGACGGCGCCGAGCTGCTGATCCCGATGGCTGGCCTTATCAATAAAGAAGATGAGCTGGCGCGCCTCGCTAAAGAGGTGACCAAAATCGAAGGCGAGATTGGCCGCATCGAAAGCAAACTCTCCAACGAAGGCTTTGTGGCGCGCGCGCCGGAAGCGGTGATCGCCAAAGAGCGTGAGAAGCTGGAAGGTTACGCGGAAGCAAAAGCGAAGCTGATTGAGCAGCAGGCGATTATCGCCGCGCTGTAATTCACTCGCCCCTTATCCATTCGGATAAGGGGCGTTTTCTGTGAAAGATCCTCGCTTGCACTCTCCCCTGCCGCAGTGTTATTAACAACATTATCCGTCATTATTTTGCAATGAGTCTTCACATGAATACGAGCGCAACCCTACCACTAACCCTGCGCCGCATCACGGCTAATGATAATCCGGCGATTGCCGCTGTTATCCGCCAGGTCTCCGCTGAATATGGTCTGACCGCCGACAAAGGCTATACGGTAGCCGATCCGAATCTGGATGAACTCTATGAGCTTTATAGCCAGCCGGGTTCCGCCTATTGGGTCGTTGAGCAGAATGGTGAAGTGGTGGGCGGCGGCGGCGTGGCACCGCTCTCCTGCAGCGAGCCCGATATCTGCGAACTACAAAAAATGTATTTTATGACCTCCGCGCGCGGCCAGGGGCTGGCGAAAAAGCTGGCGCTGATGGCCCTTGATTACGCCCGCGAGCAGGGATTCAAACGCTGCTATCTGGAAACCACCGCCTTCCTGAAAGAAGCGGTCGGTTTATATGAGCACCTCGGCTTCGAGCATATTGCTGAGCCGCTGGGCTGCACCGGCCACGTTGACTGCGAAGTCAGGATGTTGAAAGTGCTGTAGCGCCCGCAAAACGGCGACGTTGATTAATCGAAAAAATGCATGGTTTTCATGCAAAAAGAGCGTTATTCACCGCCCGTTTTCGCTAATACACTCTTCGAGCATTGGATCTTTTCGCCTGCCGCCGCGGCAGGCTTTGCTCAGGATAGAACATCATGAAAAAACTCCCCCTCCTGCTCACCGGCGGCCTGCTGCTTGCCGGCATGGCTTCCTGCGTTAACGCCGGCGAACTTGCTGGCAATACCGAAGGCGCTCAGGTCATTCGCGTGGAAAAAACCCGGGGCCGTATCGATGCGCTCAACGATATCGTTTATAGCCAGGTAAAAAGCACCGTCGCCGTTCGTCAGCTGCATATGTCTTTACTGGTACCGCGTAACGGCGATCTGAAACCGGCAATCATCTATTTCCCCGGCGGCGGTTTCACCAGCGCGGCCTGGAATAAGTTTATCGAGATGCGTATGGCGCTGGCGGCGGCGGGATTCGTCGTCGCGGCGGCGGAATACCGTACGGTTCCCGACACCTTTCCGGCCCCGGTTATCGATGGTAAAGCCGCCGTTCGCTATCTGCGCGAACATGCCGCGGAATACGGTATAGACCCGTCGCGTATTGGCGTGCTGGGGGATTCCGCAGGCGGCTATATGGCGCAGATGCTGGCGCTCACCAACGGTGACAAAACGTTCGATCGTGGCGATAACCTGGCGCAATCCTCGGACGTGCAGGCCGCCGCCACGCTGTACGGTATTTCGAACCTGTTGAATATCGGCGAAGGTTTTCCGCAGGCGATTCAAAAGGTGCACCAGTCGCCGGCGGTCACTGAAGCGCTGCTGGTACACGGTAGCGCCTTTCGCGACTGGCCGGGAGCGACAATTGACAGCGATCCGCAAAAAGCCCTGGCGGCCAGCCCGATGGGCCATATCAGCGGTAAAAAGCCGCCGTTTTTAATTATGCACGGCAGCGCCGACACCCTGGTTTCACCGGTACAAAGTCAACAGCTCTATCGCGCGCTGAAAAAGGAGGGCAACCCGGCTGATTACGTGTTGCTGGCGGGTGCGGAGCACGGCGATGACAGCTGGTATCAGAAGCCGGTTATTGAACGGGTGGTGAACTGGTTTAAAGCGACCCTCGGCGCGCCCAAAGCCGCCGCGACGGCAGAGAAAGACAAAAACGCCAATCTGTAATGGATCGTCAGGCCGCTGCGGTGAAGCGGCGGCCTGACGTTCAGGCGGGCACGCCGCTGTGAAAACGAAACTCCGCTTCAGGCGCGTTAATAAGCGCCGCTTCCGCTTCGCCAAGCTGGCGCACGCGTTCGCTGATATCGTCCTGGGCGATTCTCTGCGCCAGGTCCAGATAGTCCTGATAGTGGCGCGCTTCGGAACGCAGCAGCGACAGATAAAAATTCTGCAGATCGTCATCCAGCCATGGCGCCAGCGCGGCAAAACGCTCGCAGGAGCGGGCTTCAATATAGGCTCCGCAGATGAGTTTATCGATCAGCATGACCGGTTCGTGAGAACGCACTTCCCGGCGCAGCCCGCGGGCATAGTTGCTGGCGGTGATTTTGACGTACGGGATTTCGCGGGAAAGCATGATTTCCCTCACCTGCCAGAAGTGATGCAGCTCCTCTTTGATCAGCAGAATCATGCTGTCGAGTAGCTGACGTCCCCAGGGATCGTCGGTCTGCGGCATGGCGCTTTTATTTATCTGCTTATGCAGCGCGACGAAATCCGGCTCCGGCCCCCAGCGGTAGGTGAAGTCCTCATACGGCTTCAGGCAGGCCAGCAGCTCATCCGCGTCCGCTTTATCCGCGACGTATCGACGCACCAGCAGCATAGCGTTTTGCGCCGCTTTCAGCTCGCACACCATATGGTCGGTCAACAGCAGCGGGAGGTTTTCCGGTTTACGGGCTTCATCAATCCACGCCTGAGGAGTTGGGCAATGCAGAAAGCTTAAAATCGGGGCGAGTATTTGCGGGTAATCCATTAAAATTCCTTGCTATACGGCGGCATACCGCACCGCCGTATACCTCTGCTACTTAGTGGCGAACGCCGTCATCGTCTTCATCAACCAGATCTTCGTCGTCGTCACCTTCTTCGTCTTCCCCGTTCGGATCTTCGTAGTAGGTGCCCCAGCCGTCGTATTCAACGTCGTATTTTTCCGCCAGGGTCATCAGCTGCTCAACCTGGGCGTCAATCAGCTCGGCATTCAGCGCGGATTCGCTGAGAATATCGCAGCAAATCACGGTATCGCCCTCTTCGACTTCCAGCTCTTCCGGCTCAGTCACTTCGTAGCCCAGCTTGAAGGCCTCGACCGCCACTTTCTCCAGCGTTTCGAAATCATCGGCAGAGAGATGATGCTCAATGGTGTACAGCGCGTCAGGATCGCTGCCGTCTTCGAGCAGCTCTTCAATAATCAGACGCGTTTCTTCACGCTGTTCTTCCAGTAATTCCGGGTTTGCCATGGCTCGTTCCTCATAATGTGTCGCGGATGCTTCTATTGTCACATACCGCCGTGATTGCCTCCACCTTCTGAGCGAAAGATTTATGACACGGGGTTGCAAATGAATATTCATACATATAAAGTGAATTTTAATTCAACAAATGGCTTGAGCCATGTGAGGGAACCATGTCCGCGTTTTATCAGAAGCATTTTTTAAAGTTGCTCGATTTTACCCCCGCCGAAATCACCGCTCTGCTTGAGCTGGCGGCCAGGCTTAAAGCTGATAAGAAAAACAATATCGAAATTCAGCATCTCACCGGCAAAAACATCGCGCTCATCTTCGAAAAAGACTCTACCCGCACCCGATGCTCTTTCGAAGTTGCCGCATTTGACCAGGGCGCTCGCGTCACCTGGCTCGGCCCCAGCGGCAGCCAGATTGGCCATAAAGAGTCGATTAAAGACACCGCCCGCGTGCTGGGGCGCATGTACGACGGTATTCAATATCGCGGCCACGGCCAGGAAGTGGTTGAAACCCTGGCCGAGTATGCCGGCGTTCCGGTATGGAACGGCCTGACCAACGAATTCCACCCCACCCAGCTGCTGGCGGACTTACTGACCATGCAGGAGCATCTGCCGGGCAAAGCCTTTAATCAGATGACCCTGGTCTACGCCGGCGACGCGCGGAATAATATGGGCAACTCCATGCTCGAAGCCGCCGCGTTGACCGGGCTGGATCTGCGTCTGGTCGCGCCAACCGCCTGCTGGCCGGAAGAGAAGCTGGTCGAGCAGTGCCGGGCGCTGGCGCAGAAAAACGGCGGCAATATTACGCTGACCGAAGATATTGCGGCGGGCGTGAAGGGCGCGGACTTTATCTATACCGACGTCTGGGTATCGATGGGCGAAGCCAAAGAGAAGTGGGCGGAGCGTATCGCGCTGCTGCGCGGGTATCAGGTAAATAGCGAGATGATGGCGCTGACCGGCAATCCGCAGGTGAAATTCCTCCACTGCCTGCCCGCGTTCCACGACGACCAGACCACGCTCGGCAAACAGATGGCGGCGGAGTACGGCCTGCACGGCGGTATGGAAGTGACCGACGAGGTATTTGAATCCGCGGCGAGCATCGTTTTCGACCAGGCGGAAAACCGCATGCATACCATCAAAGCGGTGATGGTGGCGACGCTGGGTAAGTAAGCGTTCCCGCGATATTTCCCCGGATTGCGCTGCGCTTATCCGGGCTACTCGCCCCCAAACCGCACGGATCTGTAGCCCGGGCAAGGCGCCAGCCGCAGCCCGGGGTATTTTTTACGCCATCAGCATCTTCACTACCGCTTTGCGCACCTTCGCCGGCGTGCCCACGGCGCACAGCGGCTTATGCACTTCACCGGGATAGAACACCACAAAGTCGCCTTCGCTGAGGATGACGGTTTTTTCCTGCGCCCCCTCCGCCAGGAAAGCGATGTCTTTCTCCGCCAGCCAGTCGATATCCGGCGCGCCGGCAGGGAGAACGCTAAAGGTCATTCCTTCCTGACCTTTCAGTACAATCTGGATGTCCAGGTAGCGGGCGTGATACTCGGCGCGGCGGTCGGCCATCGGCTCGGTGGTATCTTCGGAAATGAGATAGAACAGGTTGTTGCCGTCAATATCATGTTTACCCAGCGGCGTCGCGTCGGTGACATGCGCTTTAACATGTTCGATCGCCTCACGCAGAGACGCCGGCAACCCGCTTTGCAGATGGTGAATATTTCCAACGATCATAATAGCCCCCAAATATAAAACAGCTTTTCATTTCGCGTTTATACCCCCCATCCGACTGCCATACCACCTCTTTTTGCGGGTTTTTTGCGTTAACGCATGATTCCCCAGGCAAACGTTTACCTGTTTGTGGATTAATCGCTTGATCCGAAATATGAGCTGCGTATAATGCCACCCGTTTTGCCGGGAGGAATTATGGTTCAGTGTGTACGACATCGCGTCTTACCGCGTCTGAAAACAGACGCTGGCCTGCCGTTTTTTCTTTCCGTTGCATCCGTATTCGTAAAGCCCCTTATTTAAGGGGCTTTTTTTTTGCCCAGGCGTCAGGAGATAAACATGGCTAACCCGCTATATCAAAAACATATCATTTCCATAAACGATCTCAGCCGCGAAGACCTTGAACTGGTACTGGCAACCGCAGCAAAACTCAAAGCCAATCCGCAGCCGGAGCTGCTCAAGCATAAAGTGATCGCCAGCTGCTTTTTTGAAGCGTCGACCCGCACCCGCCTGTCGTTTGAGACCTCCATGCACCGCCTGGGCGCCAGCGTGGTCGGTTTCTCAGACAGCAGCAACACCTCGCTGGGCAAAAAAGGCGAAACCCTGGCCGATACCATCTCGGTCATCAGCACCTATGTCGATGCCATCGTCATGCGCCACCCGCAGGAGGGCGCGGCGCGTCTGGCGACCGAGTTCTCCGGCGGTATTCCGGTACTCAACGCCGGCGACGGCGCGAACCAGCATCCGACGCAGACCCTGCTGGATCTGTTCACCATTCAGGAGACCCAGGGCCGTCTGGAAAATCTTAACGTGGCGATGGTGGGTGACCTGAAATACGGCCGCACCGTTCACTCCCTGACCCAGGCGCTGGCGAAATTTAACGGCAACCGCTTATACTTTATCGCCCCGGACGCGCTGGCCATGCCGCAGTACATCCTCGACATGCTCGACGAAAAAGGCATTGCCTGGAGCCTGCATAGCGCCATTGAAGAGGTGATGGAAGAGGTGGACATTCTGTATATGACCCGCGTGCAGAAAGAGCGCCTCGACCCGTCGGAATATGCCAACGTGAAGGCGCAGTTCGTCCTGCGCGCCGCCGACCTGGAAGGCGCACGCGCGAACATGAAGGTGCTGCATCCGCTGCCGCGCATTGATGAAATCACCACCGATGTCGATAAAACGCCGCACGCCTGGTACTTCCAGCAGGCGGGCAACGGCATCTTCGCGCGCCAGGCGTTACTGGCGCTGGTACTGAATAGCGATCTGGCACTGTAAGGGGAAAAGAGATGACACACGACAATAAATTACAGGTAGAAGCCATCAAACGTGGCACCGTTATCGACCATATCCCGGCGCAGGTCGGCTTTAAGCTGCTGACCCTGTTCAAACTGACCGAAACGGATCAGCGCATCACCATCGGCCTGAACCTGCCGTCAGGCGAAATGGGCCGCAAAGATCTGATTAAAATTGAGAACACCTTCCTGACCGACGAGCAGGTCAACCAGCTCTCCCTGTACGCGCCGCAGGCCACGGTAAACCGCATTGATGAGTATGAAGTCGTCGGTAAATCCCGACCGAATCTGCCGGACCGTATTAACAACGTGCTGGTATGCCCGAACAGCAACTGTATTAGCCACGCCGAGCCGGTATCCTCCAGCTTTGCGGTGAAGAAACGCGAAAACGATATCGCGCTGAAGTGCAAATATTGTGAAAAAGAATTTTCACATCATGTCGTGCTGGCAAATTAAATTCGCCAGGTTTTATAAGGAGCAGCCCGATAAACGGGACTGCTCCTGAACGATAATTTAAATCATCCGCACGGCCGTCAACTCACTGACCACGGGTCAGATAATCAACATTCATCAATTTCTCATCAACACGCCTCATAATTAAAAATAACAAACAATGAGATTAATCATTAAATATCACTGCTATTGAACCTGAATTTTTCCCTTCATACACTCCAGTGCGTTTTCCATTATTTAATCAATGTTCACAGGATGAATTATGAAAGTGAAAAAAATATCGTTATATACAGCAACATTATTATTTACCTCCTCAGCATTGGCGCACGGCTATGTGGAATCGCCGCCAAGTCGGGCGTACCAATGTCATTTAGGGAAAAACACCGACTGCGGTTCGGTGCAGTGGGAACCGCAAAGCGTCGAGCAAGCGAGCGGTTTTCCTGAAGGGGCAATGCCGCCTGATGGTAAACTGGCCAGCGCGGGTAAAAGCAACTTCTCGCAGCTGGATAGCCAGAGCCCGACTCGCTGGGCGAAAACCACGATAAAGAGCGGTAAAAATAATTTCGTCTGGCACCATTCTGCGCCGCATAGAACGACTAACTGGCGTTATTACATTACCAAACAGAACTGGGATCAAAATAAGCCGCTGACGCGCAGCGATTTTGAAACTAAGCCATTTTGTCAAATCGACGGTAATGGCACGACGCCGGCTGTACAGGTCACGCACTCCTGTAATGTACCCGATCGCACCGGCTATCAGGTTATTTATGCCGTCTGGGAAATTGCCGATACGGCAAATAGTTTTTATCAGGCCATTGACGTTGATTTCGGCGGCGCCAGCGATGAAACGGAGAATGAATCCCTCTGGACAACGCAGCTCGCCGGCCAGCTTAGCGGGAAAGATCTGCATGCGGGAGATAAAGTCATTGCCCATTTCTTTAACGCGAGCGGTGAAGTTCATTCGCTACAAACGGAATTGACCATCGCCAGCGAAGCGCAAGGAAAAAGCAGCCAGTGGTCTTACGATCTGGCTGAAGCTATTAATACCGCGCACCAGGGCAAGCTGCGCGCCGGGGTAAAAGGGAGTGATGGCAACATTACCCCCCTCCACGGCGTTAACCAGGTGTATGTGCCAAAAGACAGCACCGTTCAAAGCGTTACGCTGACCTACGCCGAGTCGCAGTCAGACGATATCGTGGAAGAATCCCTGAGCGTCGCCAACGTTAACGCAACCAAAATCGCCAACGGGAAAGCGACGGTGACGTTCAACGCCACGGCCAGCGGCAAAATGCATCTCACCGCCACCGTCAACGACCATGCGGGCACGCAGAAAGGGAGCATTCAGCAGACGATAGATAATCGCTCCCTGACGGTATCTATTCCGCTGACCAACGTTCAGGCAGGTCATCATATGCTGCGCTACTCAGCCAGCAATGCGCAGGGCGCCACCCTCAGCCAGGGGGTCATTGACCTGATGCTGGAAGAGAGTACGGTTCAGCCGGATCCGACGCCTGCGCCTGCGGGAAACTACGACTATACCTTCCCGGATAACCTGAAAAGCTATAAGGCGGGAACGAAGGTCATGCAGCCTAAAAACGGCAAAGTGTACCAATGTCGCCCGTTCCCCTACAGCGGCTACTGCGTGCAGTGGAGCCAGTACGCCACTCAGTTCGAACCGGGTACAGGTTCTGACTGGGCCAAAGCATGGACGGAAGTCACCCACTAACTTCATCCTTCAGGCTCACGCCTTATGCGGATAGCGCGCTGCGTTATCCGCTTTTCTCCTTCGCAAAATGCGGCCTGCTTAATGATAAAGCAGCCAGCACTCTTTATAATGACCCACGCCAGTCAGATTACATTCACATATTTCAGGAGAACTCATGTCTAAAACTATCGCGACGGAAAATGCGCCAGCAGCCATCGGCCCGTACGTTCAGGGCGTTGATCTGGGTAACATGATCATCACTTCCGGCCAGATCCCGGTAGACCCGAAAACCGGTAGCGTGCCGGAAGATGTCGCCGCTCAGGCGCGTCAGTCTCTGGAGAACGTGAAAGCTATCGTCGAAGCCGCGGGCCTGAAAGTGGGCGATATCGTTAAAACCACCGTTTTCGTCAAAGACCTCAACGATTTCGCCACCGTTAACGCCACCTATGAAGCCTTCTTCACCGAGCACAACGCCACCTTCCCGGCGCGCTCCTGCGTGGAAGTGGCGCGTCTGCCGAAAGACGTAAAAATTGAGATCGAAGCGATCGCCATTCGTCGCTAATCGTAGACAGTATGAACAAAGGCAGCCCGTGGCTGCCTTTGTTGTTTCTGCAGGTAAAGCGCCTCGCTCACTGCCAGCCGTAGCGGCGGCTGTAGAAGCCTTTGACCATCTGGGTTAGCGTCATATAGCCCGCAAGGATCGCAATCAGCCATGGGAAGTAGCTGAGCGGCAGCGCCTGAAGCTGCAGGTAGCCCGCCAGCGGCGAGAACGGCAGCGCAATCCCCACCACCATCACCAGCAGCGTCATCACGATCAGCGGCCAGGCCGCGCGGCTCTGGATAAACGGGATCCGCCGCGTACGGATCATATGCACAATCAGCGTCTGCGACAGCAGGCCAACCACGAACCAGCCGGACTGGAACAGGGTCTGATGTTCCGGCGTGTTGGCGTGGAACACCCACCACATCAGGCAGAACGTCAGAATATCGAATATCGAACTAATTGGCCCAAAGAAGACCATAAAGCGGCCGAGATCCGCCGGGTTCCAGCGCTGCGGTTTACGGATCTGCTCATCGTCCACGTTATCAAACGGAATGGCGACCTGGGAGACATCGTACAGCAGGTTCTGGATCAGCAGATGCAGCGGCAGCATCGGCAGGAACGGCAGGAAGGCGCTGGCGACCAGCACGCTGAAGACGTTACCGAAGTTGGAGCTGGCGGTCATTTTGATGTACTTGAGCATATTGGCGAAGGTCCGGCGGCCTTCAATAACCCCCTCTTCCAGCACCATCAGGCTCTTCTCCAGCAGGATGATATCCGCCGCCTCGCGGGCGATATCCACCGCGCCGTCGACGGAAATACCGATATCCGCCGCGCGCAGCGCCGGAGCGTCGTTAATGCCGTCGCCCATAAAACCCACCACGTGTCCTTCGCGTTTCAGCAGGGTCACGATACGCTCTTTGTGCAGCGGCGCCAGGCGAGCAAACAGGGTGGTACGTTTTGCCAGCTCGGCCAGCTCATCATCATTCAGCGCTTCAACCTGGCTGCCGATAACCACGTCACCCGCGTCCAGCCCCACTTCATGGCAGACTTTCGCCGCCACCAGCTCGCTGTCGCCGGTCAGGATTTTGACCGTAATACCGCTGGCCTTCAGCGCCTTCAGCGCCGGGGCGGTGGTCTCTTTCGGCGGATCGAGGAAGGCGATATAGCCTTCGAGGATCAGGTCTGACTCATCCGCGCGCTGGTAGTCGCCTTCGCGGGCGGGCAGGTACTTCGTCGCCACCGCCACTACGCGCAGTCCCTGACGGTTGAGGGTGTCGGTTACGCGACGGATGCGCCGCAGCATGGTGTCGTCCAGCGGTACGATGTCGCCGTTATAGCGCACCTGGGTCGAGACGTTGAGGATCTCCTGCAGCGCCCCCTTGCAGATCAGCTGATGGACATTGTCCTGCTCCTGCACCACCACCGACATGCGGCGACGCTCAAAATCGAACGGGATCTCATCGACTTTCTGCCAGCGTTCCGCCAGCCCGCGCGCTGACTCCAGCTCGACGCCCTCCAGCACCGCGGTATCGAGCAGATTCTTCAGCCCGGTCTGATAGTGGCTGTTCAGCCAGGCCGTATGCAGCACGCGTTCGCTCACCTTGCCGGAGACATCGGTGTGGTTCTCCAGCACGATTTTATCCTGCGTCAGGGTGCCAGTTTTATCGGTGCACAGGATGTCCATAGCGCCAAAGTTCTGTATCGCGTCCAGGTGCTTGACGATCACTTTCTGTTTCGACAGCTTCACCGCCCCGCGCGCCAGGGTCGAGGTGACGATCATCGGCAGCATTTCCGGGGTCAGGCCCACCGCGACGGAGAGCGCGAACAGCGCCGCCTCCCACCAGTCGCCTTTGGTGTAGCCGTTAATCAGCAGCACGATCGGGGTCATCACCAGCATAAAGCGGATCAGCAGCATGCTGACCCGGCTGATGCCTTTCTGAAAGGCGTTCGGCTCGCTTTCCTGCTCGCTGACGCGGCCAGCCAGCTGGCCAAACCAGGTGCCGCCGCCGGTAGCGAAAACAATCGCCTGCGCCGAACCGCTGACCACGTTGGTGCCCATAAAGCACAGGGTGTCGCACTCCAGCGGGTTTGCCTGCAGCGGGTCGCGGGTGCGGGCCACTTTTTCCACCGGCAGCGATTCACCGGTCAGCGAGGCCTGAGCGACAAACAGGTCGCGCGCCTGAATGACGCGCAGGTCTGCCGGGATCATGTCTCCCGCCGATAGCTTGACGATATCCCCCGGCACCAGCTGGTCGATGGGCAGCTCGCACCAGCGGCTCTCGCCCTGTTCGTTCACCACCCGCAGGACCGTCGCGGTGTTGCTGACCATCGCCTTCAGGGCGTCCGCCGCTTTAGTTGAACGGGCTTCCTGAATAAAGTTCAGCAGCGTGGAGATCCCCACCATCAGGGCGATAACCGCGGCGGCAAACAGATCTTCCGTTGAGTAGGAGACGATACCCAGAACGGTCAGCAGCAGGTTGAAGGGGTTGCGGTAGCAGCTCCAAAGATGCACCCACCACGGCGACGGCTTCTGCGCCGGGATCTGGTTTTCGCCATACTGCGCGATTTTCTGCGCCACTTCGCCTGCATTTAGCCCTTCCGGATGGCTGGCGAAGGCGCGCCAGATTTCATTCTCATCCATTGCCGCCACGTCCAGGCACTGCTTGCCGAGGGAGTCCGGGATCGGCGCGCTCGCCAGATTGCGGGCATCGGGTAGCGGATCGCGTTGTACTAAACGACGCGGCAAATGACGGCCAAGCTGGGCAAACAGCTGGCGGGTAAAATTTTTAAACATAAACAGTCCCTCCGCGCTCGCGCGAGCGAACGCAGGCTACCGACAGGCGCGAGTCAACCTTACCTGTCAGGCATGTTATTTTTATGGCAGGGACGTCAAAGACATCGCTGCTTTACGCTTCCGGTAAAGCAGCGCTACGCAGATTTACCGGAAAAAAAGGGGGCTCCATCGAGGATGAGGAGTGGGATCGGGGTCCATAAAATCTCCGGTAAATGAATACAAACGGCGCGAATTATACCGTCGCCGATAATCTATTTGTGGCTATTATGGCGATAATACCCCCGGGCAACTAAACCAGACGTAAACCAGACTTTGCTCATTGTGGTTTCGTTGAGTAGCATTAGGCTCACTTTAAGCGGACCACAACGAGAACCCTGCATGCAAAACCGGCTGACCATCAAAGATATCGCACGCTTAAGCGGCGTCGGGAAATCGACGGTATCGCGCGTGCTTAACAACGAAAGCGGCGTCAGCGAACGCACGCGTGAGCGCGTTGAAGCGGTGATGCAGCAGCACGGGTTTTCGCCCTCACGTTCCGCCAGGGCGATGCGCGGCCAGAGCGATAAAGTGGTGGCGATCATCGTCACCCGTCTGGATTCGCTGTCGGAAAACCTCGCCGTACAGACCATGCTTCCCGCCTTTTACGCTCAGGGCTACGATCCGATTATGATGGAGAGCCAGTTCTCCCCGGCGCTGGTCGAGGAGCATCTCGGCATGCTCGCCCGGCGCAATATCGACGGCGTGGTGCTGTTTGGTTTCACCGGCATCCATGAAGAGATGCTCACCCCGTGGCGAGAGACGCTGGTGCTGCTGGCCCGCGACGCGCCGGGCATCGCCTCCGTCTGCTATGACGATGAAGGATCGATCAGGATGCTGATGCAGCGCCTGTACGATCGCGGGCATCGCCACATCAGTTTCCTCGGCGTGCCGCACAGCGACATCACCACCGGGCAGCGCCGCCACCAGGCCTACCTTGATTTCTGCCAGAAAAAACACCTCACGCCCCTCGCCGCGCTGCCGGGCCTGGGCATGAAGCAGGGCTACGAAAACGTCGCCGGCGTGCTGTCGGCTGAAACCAGCGCGCTGGTCTGCGCCACCGATACCCTCGCGCTGGGAGCCAGCAAATATCTCCAGCAGCAGGGAATCGATCGTCTCCAGCTCGCCAGCGTCGGCAGCACGCCGCTGATGAAGTTTCTCCACCCGGAGATCCTGACGGTCGATCCCGGCTACGCCGAGTCCGGACGCCAGGCGGCGCAGCAGCTGATCGAGCAGATCGCCGGAAACCGTGAACCCCGTCAAATCGTGATTCCCGCCGTACTGAATTAAGCCTGTCTTAACGATTTATGTGATCTTCGCTGGGTTTCGGGAACGTTCCCATTTTGCAATTCAAGCGGAGCGAGTAGGATCCAATGCAAGTTAAATGCAACCTCTCCCCTCGGTCATGAGGCCTCATCATGAGTAAAGTGAATCAGCAGGACATCGATAAACTTATCGAACTGGTGGGCGGGCGCGACAATATCGCCACCGTCAGCCACTGTATTACCCGTCTGCGCTTTGTGCTGAATAATCCAGCCATTGCCAAACCGAAAGAAATTGAACAGCTCCGCATGGTGAAGGGCTGCTTTACCAACGCCGGTCAGTTCCAGGTGGTGATCGGTACCGAGGTTGGCGACTACTATAAAGCGCTGCTGGCGACCACCGGCCAGGCCAGCGCCGATAAAGAACAAGCCAAGAAAGCCGCGCGGCAGAATATGAAGTGGCATGAACAGCTCATTTCACACTTCGCAGAGATCTTCTTCCCGCTGCTGCCTGCGCTGATCAGCGGCGGCCTGATCTTAGGCTTCCGCAACGTGATCGGCGATCTGCCGATGAGCAACGGCCAGACGCTGGCGCAGATGCACCCGTCGCTGAAAACCCTTTATGACTTCCTGTGGCTGATTGGCGAGGCGATCTTCTTCTACCTGCCTGTGGGTATCTGCTGGTCCGCGGTAAAGAAAATGGGCGGCACGCCAATCCTCGGCATCGTGCTGGGCGTTACGTTAGTTTCTCCGCAGCTGATGAATGCCTACCTGCTGGGCCAGCAGGTGCCGGAAGTATGGAACTTCGGCCTGTTCACCATTGAGAAAGTCGGCTACCAGGCGCAGGTGATCCCGGCCTTGATGGCGGGGCTGGCGCTCGGCTTTATCGAAACGCGGCTGAAACGCATCGTGCCTGACTACCTCTATCTGGTGATCGTGCCGGTCTGTTCGCTGATCCTGGCGGTCTTTCTCGCCCACGCTTTTATCGGCCCGGTTGGCCGCATGATTGGCGACGGCGTGGCCTGGGCCGTGCGTCATCTGTTAACCGGCAGCTTCGCGCCGATTGGCGCCGCGCTGTTCGGCTTCCTGTACGCGCCGCTGGTGATTACCGGGGTCCATCAGACCACGCTCGCCATCGATATGCAGATGATTCAAAGCATGGGCGGTACGCCGGTCTGGCCGCTGATCGCGCTGTCCAACATCGCCCAGGCATCGGCGGTGGTGGGAATCATCATCGCCAGCCGTAAACAGAACGAACGCGAAATCTCCGTTCCGGCCGCCATTTCCGCCTACCTCGGCGTGACGGAACCGGCCATGTACGGCATCAACCTGAAATACCGCTTCCCGATGCTCTGCGCGATGGTCGGCTCCGGTCTTGCCGGGCTGCTGTGCGGACTGAACGGCGTGATGGCCAACGGCATCGGCGTCGGCGGCCTGCCGGGTATCCTCTCCATTCAACCAACCTACTGGCAGGTTTACGCGCTGGCGATGGCTATCGCCGTGGTCGTGCCGATTGTCCTGACAACGGTTGTTTACCAGCGCAAATTCCGCCAGGGCACCTTACAGATTGTCTGACGTCTTATTTTCGGGGCGCGCTGTCGCCCCCCTTTTTTGTAGCAGGAACGCAATATGAATACCCTTCCCCTCTGGTGGCAAAACGGCGTTATTTATCAAATCTATCCAAAGAGTTTCCAGGACACCACCGGGACCGGCACCGGCGATTTGCGCGGCGTGACCTCCCGCCTCGACTATCTGCAAAAGCTCGGCGTTGACGCTATCTGGCTGACGCCGTTTTACGTCTCGCCGCAGGTGGATAACGGCTACGATGTGGCCAACTATACCGCTATCGATCCCGCCTACGGCACGCTCGACGATTTCGACGAGCTGGTGGCCCAGGCGAAGGCGCGAGGAATTCGTATCGTGCTGGATATGGTGCTGAACCACACGTCGACCGAGCACGCCTGGTTCCGCGAAGCGCTCAACAAAGAGAGCCCGTATCGTCAGTTCTATATCTGGCGCGACGGCGAACCGACCACGCCGCCGAACAACTGGCAATCTAAGTTTGGCGGCAACGCCTGGCAGTGGCACGCCGAAAGCGAGCAGTACTATCTGCATCTGTACGCCGTCGAGCAGGCGGATCTGAACTGGGAAAATCCGGCGGTGCGCGCGGAGCTGAAAAAAGTCTGCGAATTCTGGGCCGATCGCGGCGTCGACGGCCTGCGCCTCGACGTGATCAATGTTATCTCCAAAGACCAGACCTTCCCGTCAGATACCGCGGGCGACGGCCGGCGCTTCTATACCGATGGTCCGCGAGCGCACGAATTTTTGCAGGAGATGAGCCGCGATGTCTTTACCCCGCGCAACCTGATGACGGTGGGCGAAATGTCCTCCACCACGCTTGAGCATTGCCAGAAGTACGCGGCGCTCGACGGCAGCGAGCTATCGATGACCTTTAACTTCCACCATCTGAAGGTGGACTATCCCGGCGGCGAGAAGTGGACGCTGGCGCGCCCGGATTTTGTAGCCTTGAAATCGCTGTTCAGGCACTGGCAGCAGGGGATGCACAATCGCGCGTGGAACGCGCTGTTCTGGTGTAATCACGACCAGCCGCGCATCGTCTCCCGCTTCGGCGACGAGGGGGAGTACCGCGTCCCGGCGGCGAAAATGCTGGCGATGGTGCTGCACGGCATGCAGGGCACGCCCTATATCTATCAGGGCGAAGAGATTGGCATGACCAACCCGCACTTTACGCGCATCACCGATTATCGCGACGTTGAGAGCCACAACATGTTTATCGAACGCGCGGCGCAGGGCCGGGATGCGGATGAACTGTTGGCGATTCTGGCCAGCAAATCGCGCGATAACAGCCGCACGCCCATGCAATGGAACAGCGGTGAGGGCGGCGGATTCACCGCCGGCGAGCCGTGGATTGCGCTGTGCGATAACTATCGCGAGATTAACGCCGAGGCGGCGCTGGCGAACCCGGAATCGGTGTTTTATGCCTATCAGCAGCTGATTACGCTGCGCAAGAGCACGCCGGTGCTGACCTGGGGCGACTATCAGGATCTGCTGCCGGAACATCCGTCGCTGTGGTGCTATCGCCGTCAGTGGCAGGGGCAAACCCTGGTGGTCGTGGCGAACCTGAGCCGCGAGTTCCAGCGCTGGCAGCCGGAAGCGATGAGCGGCGACTGGCGGATGCTGATGAGCAACTACGCGGAGGCGGCGAACCGCCCTGCCGATATGACCCTGCGTCCGTTTGAAGCGGTATGGTGGCTGCAGGAGTAACCCACGGCTTACGCTGAGAGTCCCGGGTCGCGCTGCGCTTACCCGGGCTACAGGTTCACCATCTTCTGCGAGCCGGTAGCCCGGACAGGCGCGTCAAGCGCCGCCTCCGGGAATATGCTTTAAATACGATCGGCCGCAGACAGCGTCGCGCTGGCTTCCGGCTGCGCGGACGCCTGCTCTTCTTTCGCCTTCAGGCGATCCCATGCCCGGAAGAACGGATAGTAGATCACCAGCGAGATCGCCAGGTTCACCACCTGCAGCACCGCGCCGGAAATATGCCCTCCCGTCGCCAGATAGCCGCTCATAAAAATAGGCGTGGTAAACGGCAGCGCAATCCCCGCCGGCTTCATCACCAGCCCGGTGGCCATCGCAGTATACGAGACAATCACCAGCAGGACCGGCGTCAAAATAAACGGCAGGAAGAAGTACGGGTTCATCACCAGCGGAATGCCGAATACCATCGGCTCGCTGATATTGAACAGCGCTCCCGGCGCGGCAATTTTCCCCAGCTGTTTCATCTGCTGGCTACGGCTGCGCAGCAGCATAAAAATCACCAGCCCCAGCAGCGCTCCGGTACCGCCGGGCGCAATCCACAGGTCATAAAACTGCTGGGTGATGATATGCGGGATCGGCAGCCCATTCTGAAACGCTTCCAGGTTTTCCGACATATTCGACAGCCAGACCGGGCGAATAAACACCAGCACAATGGTGTCGCCGTGCAGCCCCAGGGTCCACAGGATACCAATCAGGATCACCGAGATAATCATCCCCGGCAGCGAACCGCCGACGTGCGACATGGGAATACCGATAAGGGTGGTAATCATGCTATTGATATCGCCGAACGGCGAAGCTTCAACGATCAGGCGCAGCGCCAGCACCACGGCCAGCACGCAGAAGCCGGGGATCAGGGCGAGAAAAGATTTCGCCACCGCGGGCGGTACGCCCTCCGGCATGCGGATCACCAGATTACGGCTGGCCACCAGGCGGTAGATCTCCGTGGAAAGCAGCGAAATCACAATCGCCACAAACAGCCCCTGGCTGCCAATCATCCCCACCGGCAGCACGCCTTTGACAAGCTGCGCCGCCGAACCGTCTGCCGGCGTAAAGAGCGTCACCTGGGGGATCGTCATCACAAACGCCACCAGCGACATCGCCCCGGCGCTGAGCGGGTCCAGGGTGCGATATTTTTCCGCCAGGCGGTAGGCAATGCCGAACGCGGAGAGCAGCGCCATGATGTCATAGGTCGCTTTGACCGGGTACAGCATCTTATCGCGCCAGGCATCGCCAAACACGCTGGTCATCATCTCACCGTAGCCGGGAATCGGCAGGTAGGCGAATATCAGGAAAAACGAACCAATCAGCATAAACGGCATATTGAGAATAATGCCGTCGCGTACCGACAGGACATGCTTCTGACCGCCGATTTTCAGCGCGGCGGGCATGACATAGCGTTCAATAAATGAAGTACGAGACATAGTGGTATCCCCGAAGGCGGAAAAGTTTAGTTAAACTGCGTTAACTAGGGGCGGTTGATGGTTAACACCTCATCAAGCAGCGCCCGGGCATCGGTCACATTCCCGACCAGCGGGTTACTCACCAGCGCCAGCAGCGCGCTATCCCGGCAGCCGTGGACCGCGGCCTCAATCGTCAAGCGCTCGAAGGCTTTCACCTGTTGCGTCAGACCGTTCATGATCGGCGGCAGCGCGCCAAAGGCCAGCGGTCGTGCGCCCTGCGCGTCAATAATGCTGTTAATTTCCACCACCGCATCATCATCGAAGCCGTGAATCGCGCCGTTGTTGCGGGTGTTGACGACCATCTCTTTGCCAAGATTGTTGTAGATGGCGTTAATCAGCTCCACCGCCACTTCGGAGTAGTACGCCCCGCCGCGGAAGCTCAGCTGTTCGGGCTTTTCATCCAGCTCGGGCCGGGCATAGATATCAAACAGCTCCTGTTCCACCTTCATCACCTGTTCCGCGCGGGTGCCTTTGGTTTTGGCCGCCTCAATCTCTTCCGCCAGCATCGCCGGCGTCAGCCAGAAATAGCGATGATAGGGACAGGGGATGGCCTTCAGGGCCCGCAGAAACTCCGCCGGCCACGGCAGCGATTGAATATTGTTCATCGAGAGCGATTGACCGTTACACAGCATGTCGATGACCTTACTGGTCACCTCTTCCCGCCCCTGCATCACCTTGTGTACCCAGACCATATGATTCAGCCCGGCGAAGCTCAGTCGGACCTCCTCTTCTTTTGCGTCCAGCATTCCGGCAATCATGTGCTGCATATTGATGGGCACGTTGCACAGGCCGATGATTTTCGCGCTGCTGTAGCGGCTCACCGCCTCCGTCACGATCCCTGCCGGATTGGTAAAATTAAGGATAAAGGCGTCGGGCGCCAGCGCTTCCACCTTGCGGGCAACCTGTAAAATCACCGGAATCGTGCGCAGCGCTTTGGCAAAGCCGCCGACGCCGGTGGTTTCCTGACCCAGCAGATGGTACTTCAGCCCCAACCGCTCATCCGCCGCCCGCGCCGCCAGTTGCCCAACCCGCAGCTGGGTCAGCACGAATTGAGCGCCGCGAATGGCCTCATCGAGACCGAAATGCACGCTGACCTTCACCTGTTCAAGACCATGGCGCTTTAGCATACGCTGGGTCAGCGCGGCGATAATCGCCACTTTCTCGCGCCCGGCTTCGACATCCACCAGCGCCAGTTCCGTGACCGGAATCTGCTGATGGCGAAGGATAATGCCTTCGATAAGTTCCGGCGTATAGCTGCTGCCGCCGCCGATGACGGCAATTTTCAATGTTTGCATAGTGGCCTCATTTTTGGCGTACAGATCCCCGCGCAAGGCCGCAGCGGCGTTGCGAAATGAACGCGTTGATGGGAAAGGGTTAGGAGTTCAGCAGAGCGAGCGCTTTATCGAGGACGGCGGCCCCGCGCATCATGCCGTAATCCGCCATGTCGATCACCGCCACGGCTTTCCCGTGCGGGGCAGCGAGCTCCGTTAATCGTGGGGCTTCGTACTTCACCTGTGGCCCCAGTAAGATCACGTCGGCATTGGGCAACTCGCGCTCAAACTCGGCGACGGGTACGGCGTAAATCTCCAGCCCCAGCGCGCGCTGCTGCGCCTCGGCCTTCATTTTGTTAACCAGCATGCTGGTGGACATTCCGGCGGCGCAGCACAGGACGATACGTGGCATAATTCCTCCCAATGGATTTGGCGTAAGCGAGCGCTAAACAGACACCATCGACTATAAGACGAGGTGCCGGTATGGGTGAAGGCTATATGAAAATTTTTTTCACGTACGTGATCGGAGCGTTATTTTTCACCTCTTGACTCCGGCATAAAAGAGAAAGCGGCAATAATCTCAGGCATTGTGCGTGATTGCGTGGTATAAAAAGCCCTCATTAATTGAAAAATATTTTCAATCAGGCGGTGGCGGAGAAAGAGGCTGAAAGCATGGATATCGTAGGACAGTTACAGGAAGGCATGACACGCTTTAGCGCTCAGGAATCAAGAGTCGCGGCATTTATTCTGCAGAATTTAAGTTTTACCGCCAGCGCTTCGATTGATGAACTGGCGGTGCGCGCTGGCGTGAGCGCAGCCACAATTACCCGCTTTGCCCGCTCCGTCGGCTGCGAGGATATTCGTGATTTGCGAAAGCAGCTGGCGCAGGCTTGCGAACGTCGTACCAGCTGGCTTAACGAGGAGAGCGCCGCGCTGCCCGTCGCGTGGCGCGACAAATTAAGCCTGATTAGCACACATCTTGAGCAGCAGCTGGTGAGCACGCCCGAATCAACGCTGCAAAAGCTGCGCACGCGCCTGCAAAATGCCCGCGCCGTACACTGTTTCGCCCTCGGCGCACAGGACATCGCGCTGGCGACGCTGCTTCAGCACCAGCTGCTCTCCATCGGGATCGTGATGAATCTCTGCCAGGACAGCGCCCTGATGCGGATGATCGCCAGTACCCTCAGCGACGATCATCTCCTGCTGGTGCTGGCAACCGGCGAGGCCGACGCGATTTTGCAGGGCGCGACCCTGCTGGCCCGGGTACAGGAAGCGACAATTTTCGCCCTCACCCCCGCCAACCACGCGTTGAGCAATATGGCCTCCGCGCTGCTGCCCCTGCCTGAGAATGCGCAGGCCGCGCGTTACGCCCTGCTGCTGCTGGTTGACCTGCTTAACGACGCGCTGCTCGCCTGACGTTATCCCTTTCGGGCCTGAATTTCCTGCGTTCAGGCCCCATTTTTGCTTATTTTATAAGCGGATAAATTTACATTAAGCGCAAGCGCCCATCATTCCTGCTCTCCTCTTTTTACTTTGTTCTGCATCAATAAAATTGCAAACATCTTTGATGCAAAGCACTACATATAGAACTTAAAATGCGTCCCGGCCCCACATATTGTATTAATAGTCTATTATGTCACCACACCCATCGTACTCAGGCGGTGATGGGATGTGGATAAAAAGGGCCGGGATCGGAGGGAAACGGCGGCAGCTACAGCGCCCCGGGACTTCGGTTGACCTTCCGCCTCTGTGGATAACCTGTTCTGTAAAAAATTATGGAGTGATCATGACACCGCATGTGATGAAACGCGATGGCTGTAAAGTGCCGTTCAAGTCAGAGCGCATTAATGAAGCAATTCTACGTGCAGCTAAAGCAGCGGGAGTCGATGACGCAGACTATTGCGCCACCGTCGCAGAAGTCGTTAGCCAGCAAATGCAGGGCCGCGCTCAGGTGGATATCAGCGAGATCCAGACCGCCGTTGAGAACCAGCTGATGTCCGGTCCCTACAAGCAGCTGGCGCGCGCCTACATTGAATATCGCCACGACCGCGATAGCCAACGTGAAAAGCGCGGTCGTCTGAACCAGGAAATTCGCGGCCTGGTTGAGCAGACCAACTCGGCGTTACTCAACGAGAACGCCAACAAAGACAGTAAAGTCATCCCTACCCAGCGCGATCTGCTGGCGGGCATCGTCGCCAAGCACTACGCGCGCCAGCACCTGCTGCCGCATGACGTGGTCATGGCCCACGAGCGCGGCGTGATCCACTATCACGATCTCGACTACTCCCCGTTCTTCCCGATGTTCAACTGTATGCTGATCGATCTTAAAGGCATGCTGACCCAGGGATTTAAAATGGGCAACGCCGAGATTGAGCCGCCGAAGTCGATCTCTACCGCTACCGCGGTGACGGCGCAGATTATCGCTCAGGTCGCCAGCCATATTTATGGCGGTACGACCATCAACCGCATCGACGAAGTGCTGGCGCCGTTTGTTACCGAAAGCTTCAATAAGCACCGTAAAATTGCCGAAGAGTGGCACATCCCCGACGCCGAAGGCTACGCCCGTTCCCGCACCGAGAAAGAGTGCTACGACGCCTTCCAGTCGCTGGAATATGAAGTGAACACCCTGCATACCGCCAACGGCCAAACGCCGTTTGTGACCTTCGGTTTCGGCCTCGGCACCAGTTGGGAATCGCGTCTGATTCAGCAGTCCATTCTGCGCAACCGCATTGCGGGACTCGGTAAAAACCGTAAAACGGCGGTATTCCCGAAGCTGGTCTTCGCCATTCGCGACGGTCTGAACCACAAGTTTGGCGATGCGAACTACGATATTAAGCAGCTGGCGCTGGAGTGCGCGAGCAAGCGCATGTATCCGGATATCCTCAACTACGATCAGGTCGTGAAGGTGACCGGCTCGTTCAAAACCCCGATGGGCTGCCGCAGCTTCCTCGGCGTGTGGGAAAACGAGGACGGCGAACAGGTGCACGATGGCCGCAACAACCTCGGCGTTATCAGCCTCAACCTGCCGCGCATCGCGCTGGAAGCCCGTGGCGACGAGACTGAGTTCTGGAAACTTCTCGACGAACGCCTGCAGCTGGCGCGTAAAGCGCTGATGACCCGCATCGCCCGTCTGGAAGGGGTGAAGGCTCGCGTGGCGCCGATTCTGTATATGGAAGGCGCCTGCGGCGTGCGTCTGAAAGCGGACGACGACGTCTCTGAGATTTTCAAAAACGGCCGCGCGTCGATTTCGCTGGGCTATATCGGCATTCATGAAACCATCAACGCGCTGTTCGGCAACAAGCATATGTACGATAGCGCAGCGCTGCGTGAGAAAGGCGTCGCCATCGTTCAGCGCCTGCGCGAAGCGGTAGATCAGTGGAAAGACGAGACGGGCTACGGCTTTAGCCTGTACAGCACGCCGAGCGAAAACCTCTGCGACCGCTTCTGCCGTCTGGATACCGCTGAGTTCGGCGTGATCGAAGGCGTAACCGATAAAGGGTATTACACCAACAGCTTCCACCTTGACGTAGAGAAGAAGGTAAACCCGTACGATAAAATCGATTTTGAAGCGCCTTATCCGCCGCTGGCTAACGGGGGCTTTATTTGCTACGGCGAGTACCCGAATATTCAGCACAACCTGAGAGCGCTGGAAGACGTGTGGGATTACAGCTATCAGCACGTGCCCTATTACGGAACCAATACGCCGATCGACGAATGCTACGAGTGCGGCTTTACCGGTGAGTTCGAATGCACCAGCAAAGGCTTCACCTGCCCGAAATGCGGCAACCACGATGCCTCCCGCGTGTCGGTAACCCGCCGCGTGTGCGGCTATCTCGGGAGCCCGGACGCCCGTCCGTTCAACGCCGGCAAGCAGGAAGAAGTGAAGCGCCGGGTTAAGCACCTGGGCAACGGGCAGATCGGTTAATTCCGGGTGGTTTAGCCCCTCCCCCTCTCACCAACGGGGAGAGGGGACCGGCCGGCCACTCGAGCCGTTCCCGGATCGCGGCGCAAAGCGCCTTATCCGGGCTACAACCGCGTATGCGGCTCTTCGTAGCCCGGCCGAGCGCAGCAACGCCGGGAGTCGTTCCCTTTACAAATGCAAAGCCCCTCCGTTTTCGCAAAGCAATTCGCGTCAGAGCAAGGCGGCAAACGAGGGAATCCCCGGGAGCGTACATTAAGTACGTGACTGGGGTGAGCGAGCGCAGCCAACGCGGCTATGGCGTTAATTGAGAAGCGAAAAATGAATTACCATCAGTATTACCCGGTAGATATCGTTAACGGTCCGGGCACTCGCTGCACCCTGTTCGTTTCCGGCTGCGTTCACGAGTGCCCCGGCTGCTATAACAAGAGCACCTGGCGGCTAAACTCCGGCATGCCGTTCACCGCCGAGATGGCCGACCGCATTATTGCTGACCTCAACGATACTCGCGTTAAGCGCCAGGGGATCACGCTTTCCGGCGGCGACCCGCTGCATCCGCAGAACGTCCCGGAGATCCTTAAGCTGGTGCAGCGCGTTCGCGCCGAGTGCCCCGGCAAAGATATCTGGGTGTGGACCGGCTACAAGCTGGACGAACTTAACGCCGCGCAGATGCAGGTGGTGGATCTCATCAACGTGCTGGTTGATGGCAAATTTGTGCAGGACTTAAAAGACCCGGCGCTGATCTGGCGCGGCAGCAGCAACCAGGTTGTACATCACCTGAGATAGCCTCCCGCTACAGCCGTTTATGGACGTTCCGATAGACGGCTAATTTCTCTCGTTTTCCCACAGCAATAACATAAACCCTCACCACCTCATCCCGAACCTGATATACCCGTCGGTATCCCGAAGCGCGCGCGGCTCGAACTCTGGCTGCGCATCTCAAAACCGGCTGACGCACTCCATGGCCACCGTTTTAAACTCAGCAAAACTGCGGGTGGCGGCAAGGCGGGTCATAGCGCGTTCGCGCAGGAAGGTGACGAAAATATCGTAGATCGCCATCGCCTCTTCATACTCGCTTTTACTGATGGCGAGCAGGAAGATGATATGCGCGGTTTCGTCGCCCCAGGCGATACCGTGCGGGGCGATAACCGTATAGACCACGGTCTTTTTCGCCAGCAGGCCGAGGGCGTGAGGCAGCGCGATCCCGTCGCCGAGCATGGTGCTGACGATAGCCTCACGCTCCACCACCGACCCATGAAACTCCGCTCCGACAAACCCCTCCTGCTGCAGCTGCTGGCACAGCGTGGCAAACAGCGCCTGCTGATCCATCGGGGTATCTATCACCTGGAAGTGGGCCTCATCAAAATACTTATTCAGCATCCAGGGACGCGTGCGGTCCACCAGCACCAGCTTGCCGATTTGGTCGAGCTGGTAGTCGGTAGGAAACGGCGCAATGGTGACCACCGGCTTCTCTTTCTCGCTGATGCGCACGGTGGAAATGACAAAATCTTCCGCGATCTCTTCCCGCTGTTCATATTCGCGTTGCGAAAGGGTGGCGGCAATTTCCAGCTGCGGATACTTACGCTGCAGGATGGCTTCAATCATCCGCACCATCGCGTTGCTGGTATCGCAGACCAGCAGCACCTGCGGCTGACGCTGATAGCCGATATTGTAATGGCGCTCCAGCCCGACGCCGATATGCAGCACCAGAAAGCCGATCTCGTTTTCGCTGATGGCGTAGGGAGTATATTTCCCCCAGCTCGATACCGCCGCCAGGGTCATGTCCCACGCCATGGGGTAGTGCTGTTTGATATTTTCCAGAAGCGGGTTGGGGATCATTATCTGGTAGCGCACGCGGGTGATCATGGTCTTAATATGGGTCAGTAAATCCGCACGCAGCTGGGCATCGTCCAGCAGATTGTAGTTATATTGCTGATTGATATAGCGCAGGATGTAGTTCACCAGCGCTTCGTCGTCGTCGGCGCTGATGGTACCCGGATCGACGTCCTGCACCTGGCGGGCGGCAAGGTGGACGCACAGCCACTCCTCTTCCGCCGGAGCAAGCAGTTTGCCCGCCAGCTGCTGCATCGTGTTTGCCAGCTCGCGTGCGGCGTCGCGTACGTTTTGCCCCACATCCTCGGCGCTAAAATCCGCCAGCGGATACCCTTCGCTCACGCGGCGCACGGCAACCGCGACGTACAGGCAGATAAAGCGCTCCCCCGCGTCCGTCAGCCGCACGTGATGGCGGGTTAACGTCTCCTGCAGCACGCCGGCCAGCAGCGTCGGTACGCTGGCGTCAAACGCCTCTTCGCCAATAAGCGGGTTCAGCGGCCCCTGCTGGCTCAGCTCCCACAGCAGATCGGTCAGGCAGGCGCGAATGGAGACCTCGCTGCCGAACAGCTTCATGCCGTGGCGCGGCCGGGTCTCAAGGGTGAGCTGATAACGCTGAAAACGCTCGCGTACGTCAACCATATCGCCCTGTAAGGTGGCGCGGCTGACGAACCACGTATCGGCCAGATCCTCCAGCTTGATAGAAAACGCGGAAGTTAAAAAGCGCACCAGCAAAAAGTGGATGCGATCCGCCGCGGTTCGCGGGATATGCTGCGCTTTCGGCGCGCTCTCTTCCAGCGTCTGATAGCGAGTCGGATCGTGAATCACCAGCTGATAGCCGCTGCCGCGGGTGAGGATAAACTGCGCGCCGTAGTGCAGCAGCAGCGCGTTCAGCGCGGTGATGTCCGCGCGTACCGTGCGAGTAGAAACCGACAGCCGCTGCGCCAGCTCCTCCTGCGGCAGCGTTTCGTTTTGCAACAGAGTAAACAGCTGCGCTAAACGTTGATGGGGAAATCGCATGTCAGTTCCTTTTTCTTACGGCTCAGGGTTGAGCGGATATCACCATCTGCGACGGGCTGCCAACCGGGGTGTAGTCCGGAGAGAACGTCAGCCTGCCATCCTTCGGCGCGACGCGAAAGCGGGTGATGTTGTCGCTACGCTGGTTCATGACGTACAGCCACTGTCCCTGACTGTCCAGCGTCAGCGTGCGCGGATAGTCGCCGCGGGTCCAGATATCGTCCTGGTGGCTCAGGCTGCCGTCAGCCAGCACCGTAAAGTGGGCGATACTGTTATGCAGTCGGTTGGCGACGTACAGCTGTTTGCCATCGCGGCTCAGGACCAGGCCGGCGGCAAAGCTGGTGCCCTTATACTCTGCAGGCAGCGCCGAGACCGTTTTCCCCTCGCGCAGCAGGCCGCTTTGCTTATCGAGATGATAAAAAGTGAGCGTCGACGCCTCTTCGTTAATCAACCATAGTCCGTCACCCTGCGGCGTAAACACAAAGTGGCGCGGTCCGGCGCCGGGAGATGAGGCCGCGATAAACGGCGGATCGTTCGGCGTCAGCTTCCCTGTGGCGCTATCCAGCCGGTACTGATAGATCCGGTCCAGGCCGAGATCGGTGGAGTAAACGAATTTACCGCTGGGATCGGCGGCGATCATATGGGCGTGGGGGCCGTTATGATCGCTAATGGCAAAACTGCCTTCGACGGCTGCCGCCGGGCGTTCCGCGCCCGCAGGTCCTTGATCCTGACGCACATCCACCGCCTCGCCCAGGTTACCATCTTCTTTCACCGGCAGCACGGCGATACTGCCGCTGACGTAGTTTGCCACCAGCAGATGACGTCCATCGGGGGTCAGGGAGAGATAAACCGGCCCGGCGCCGCCGGAAGCGACCTGATTCAGCTCGCTCAGTTCACCGTTGCTGCCGATGCGCCACGCCTGCACCACCCCCTTTTCCACTTCGCTGGCGCCGTACAGGGTTTTGCCATCCGCCGAGACGGTAAGCTGGGCCAGGTCAGGCAGCGTCCCGACCAGCGTTTTATCGCGCAGCGCCCCGGTCTGGCTATCGACGGTAAAGCGATACAGCCCTTCGCCATTGGGGTTGTAGGTGCCGACCCAGGCGTACTGGGTTTGCGCAGCGGCGCCGGCGGCGAGCAGAGAGAGTGAAGCAACAAGCAGGTGACGAGCGGTTGGCATGGTGACTCCTTGATGGTTCGGTGGCGGTTTCCCTTCGCCCTAACCCTCTCCCCGTTGGGGAGAGGGCCGGGTGAGGGAGAATCGGCGCTATTTTACTAACTGTTTGGTGATCGAAAGCAGCTGACGCACGTCCGCCGGGCGGGTGTGACCGCTGGCTTTATCAATAATCGAACTGTAGATATGCGGGATAATTTTACTTACCCCTGCGTCCAGCGCGATCTGCAGGATCTCGCCGTAGTTCTCCAGATCGATCCCGCCGGTGGGCTCCAGCCAGAAATCATGACGGGCGCAGGCCTCGGCCACCGCAATAAACTCGTCGCGATGCTTCAGCCCGCCCATCGGGAAATATTTAATCGAACTGCCGCCCATATCTTTCAGCAGCGCAATCGCCGTTTCCAGCGGTACGATGCCGTCCGGCGCGCCGCTGCTGAGCGGGCCGGTGGAGATCTTCACCATTCCCGGCGTACCGGTTGGCGACACCAGGCCGTTAACCACGGTTTCGTTCTGCCCCAGCAGCGCGCGGCTGGTCGCCACGCCGGTAAATACCTGGTTGACGTGCTGCGGCTGCACCTGACGCGAAATTTCGCTGACCATCGCCGACTGGTTCGGGTCGCCCGCGCCCAGTCCCACGGAGAGCGCGTTATCAATCCGCTGCGCGTATTCACGCATATCGGCAACCGCGCTGGCGACGTCCGGGTAATTTTTGGAGAGCACGCCCACCAGTACATGACCTTCCGCCGCCTCATAAATCTCGCTGGCGTTCTCTTTGCTCCCCGCCAGCACGTTCAGGCAGACGCGGTCACGATAAAAATTAGGGGTCAGTTTCATGCGTTTTTCTCCTTGTTCAAAACTTCTGCGATGCGACGGGAGACAATCTCCAGCTGCTGCGCGTTCACGCTGCGGACATCGGCTTCAATAATGCCTTCATTTGCTTTATAGCCACGGAAGTAGATGGCGTATTCGCCCTGCTTCAGCGCATTGATCAGATCGCCGGTATCGACGCCGGTCACCGCTTCATCAAACTTAATCTCCGCCCGCGCGATATCGCGGCCGGCGCTGTCCCAGACCACCCGCGCGGTGACGCCATCGAGCGTATTGAGCTGCTGAATAAACGGCGTCATCTTCGCCACCATCTCTTCACCGCTCTCTTTGCGCGCCGTCAGATAGTGCTCAATCGCGCAGGTCAGGCCGAGGATCCCCTCTTTGCCCACCTTCATCGCCCGGCCAATGCCGTTCGACTGGCGTTTAACCCACTCAACGTATTGGGTTTTGCCAATCACCAGCCCGCTGGTCGGCCCTTCGATCGCCTTCGCGCCGCTATAAATCACCAGATCCGCGCCGGCGCGATAGTAGGCCTGGAGGTCTTCCTCCGCCGCCGCGTCGACAATCAGCGGCAGATTATGGCTCTGCGCCACCGCTGCCGCCTGCGCCACGTTGAGCATGCTTTTCTGCACGCAGTGGTGGGATTTGATATACAGAATGGCCGCGGTGCGCGGGGTAATGGCCGCCGCCAGCTGCCCGGGGGAACATTCATTGGCATAGCCCGCTTCCACCAGCCTACCGCCGCCCAGCGCCACCATGGTGCCCACCGGCGCGCCAAAATTGACGTTATGACCCTTAGGCAGCACGATTTCGTTGTTTTCAATCGGCGTCACGTGCAGGTTTTCCAGCAGCCAGTCGCTGTCTTTTACCAGCACCGCCGCCACCGACTGGGCGATGCCCGCCGAGGCGCAGGAGACGACGGTCGCCCCTTCCACGTCCAGCAGCTTCGCAATATACGCGCCGGTTTTATTGACCAGATCTTTCATCTCGAAGTACTGGTTCATCCCCGCCATCGCGGCGTCCACCACTTCCGGCCGCGGCGTGGAGACGCCAAGAATGGTCATACGACCGGAGGTATTAATCACCTGTTTTAAATCATATTTCTCAAAAATCGAAGGCATTTTCCGCGCTCCCTTGTTCGGTCAGATAGCCCTTGCCCGCGCGAACGGCGGCAAGCGGCAGCAGAATCTTGTCGGTCTGAAGGCTCTCTTTTTCCGCATCCACCAGCACCGTTGGCGTCTGCGCGAGGGTAAACAGCGTCAGGTCGGCGTCGTAACCCACTTCCAGCCGCCCTTTGTGGCTAAGACGCAGGCCTTCAGCGGCGTTGGCGGTCACGCAGTCAATGACCTGCGGCAGCGACATGCCAATGGCGAGGAATTTCGACATCACCAGCGCCAGCGATCGCACCGGGCCGTCGATACGGTTGCGGCAGTAAATATCGGAGCTGATGGTGTGCGGCAGAATGCCCATAGCAATCGCCCGCCGCGCAACCTCGAAGCTGAAGCTGGCGGTGCCGTGGCCGATATCAAGGCGCACGCCGCGCTGTAGCGCGCGAGAAATCGAGCTTTTCAGCTCGCCGGACGGCATCAGGATACGATTGGGTTTACCGTTGTAGCAGTGGGTAATGATGTCGCCGGAGGTCAGCAGGTCGGCGATCTCATCCAGGTCGGGCGGATTGTTGCCGATATGCACCATCAGCGGCAGGCCGCCGTTTTCCTGCTGAATCGCCTTTGCGCGCGCCAGCGGCGTAATGCCGTTTTCCCCCACCACGCTGCTGCTCATCCGCGCCTTCAGGCCGACGATAAAGTTCGGGTAGCGGTTGACCGCCTGCTTCACCGCCTCCGCGTCGATATTCGCCATATTGGCCAGTTCATTCTGGGCAATCAGCCCGACGCGGGAGATGTTAAGCAGGGCGTAAACTTCGGTCGCGGCTTTGCGGGTCAGTTGGTTGAAATCATCCACGTCGTCCGCGCCGGTGCTGCCCGCGTCAATCACGGTGGTCACGCCGGTAGCAACCCCCACGCTGTCCGGCTCATCATGGTAAATCGGCGAGTTCGGATAGCAGTGAACGTGAGAGTCAATCCAGCCTGCGCTGACGTAATAGCGACCGTCCAGCTCAAGGGTTTTGCGCGCAGGCGCGCTAATCTCGCCAAGCGCCGCGATTTTACCGTCCCGGATGGCGATATCGGTCAGGGTATCGTCGACGAGGCGCGCACGGCGCAGGAGTAAATCAAACATGTCTCTCTCCTGTTAACGCGGGCGCCGAGGCGCCCGCAGGACTTAACTAATCGCCACCGGGAAGATTGACCCAAGAAGCATGGCGCCAAGGATCGCGCCGCCGGTGATAGGCTTCTGCCAGATGTAGAACAGCAGCGCGCCCGCCAGGGAACCGATGCCGATAGGAATAGAAGCGGTCATGGCGCTGAGGATAATCAACGGTCCGAGGAAACGGCCTGAGGCGTTACCGGCCCCCATCATGACGTCCGCACCGTAGGTGGAATCGCTCTGGTTGATGGTGAATTTACGCGCCAGGATGATGATGTAGCCAATCGCGAGGCCCAGCACCAGGCCGGTGACCAGCGAGGCGGCAAAGTTGGCGACCGGGAAAACAAAGCCCGCGCCGAGCAGCAGCGCCGGAACGCCTAAGCCGACGCCGGTCTGAATCGCCCCGCCGATATCCAGAATCCCCACCAGCGAGCCTTCGATAATACGCGCGAACAGGAAGCTGGCGCCGAACGCCGCTACCGCGCCGTAGGCCCCGGTATCAATTCCCGCTTTCAGCATCGCCACGAAGGCGACTTCGTTAAACGCGCCGATGCCGTAGAGGTAGTACATATGCGTCCCGGCAAAGACGCCGGCGGAGAGCAGGCCAACAAAGATCGGGAACGACCAGTCGGCATACCAAAAACCTTTATTTTGTTCCATGAGAGGCTCCTGTTATTTACCGCTGAGCGAGTTGTGGATCAGTTCCAGCCAGTTCGGCACGGTCAGATGGAAGGATTCAATCATCTTCATGTCGAAACCGCGGAAGAAGCCGCTCAGAACGAACAGCGCGACGATCGCCACCATCATCACCTTGGTGACGCGGTGCCAGCCGCTCTCTTCAACGCCTTTCCCGATCAGGATGCCCAGCACCAGGCCCGGAACGGCGTTACCCATAATCAGCTGCGCCGCGCCGCCGAAAATCGTCGCCCAGAAGCCCGATTTTTTACCGGCATCAATCGCCGCCAGCCAGAAGATGACCGGCATCACCGTATTCACCAGCAGGTTTGCCGCCGGAACCAGCACTTTAACCGCCGTCACCTGCAGCGCTTCCGGTACAGAAGAGGCGGTGAGGTTGAGGAAAGCGACCACGATCATGCCGATAATGCCGCAGGCGATGGCCATCTTTTTCGGATCGTGCAGCGTCTCGCCGACGTTGCGGTTTTTAATCATCAGCGCTGCCGCCCCCCAGTTGGGGATAATGCGGTGGTCAACGTCCTGAGTGAAGGAGCCTGCCGCGACGGAAGAGGCCCAGGCGTTGAAGAAGAAGCCCAGGCCAAATGAGAAGTGGGAAGCCGGATCGCCTTCACATGAATTCAGCTCGCCCAAGGTACGAAACGCCCCCATCCCCTGCGTGGTGGGCGCATGAAACATGCGTGCCGCTCCGGCGCCTACGCCGACGCCAACCAGGCCGCCGATGATGAGCGATTTTATTAAAATTATCAGGAACATAGTCTGACCCTTTGGTGAAAATCAGGTTTTCGTGACGAAATCCACTTTATCGAGATTAATGGCGGTCACGGTGACGGTGACCTTCAGCTCCACGCTGTAGGTTCGTCGCTCACGGCGCAAAAAGAAGAATAAAAAGGCCTCTTTCCGTACCGCTTCACGCGCATGAACAACCTCCACGTCCTGTGGTTCAATACGCAGTAAGATGTGCGGCGACGTTTTCATCACCGCCGCCTGGACATGGTTCAGGGCATCGGCAAAAGCGCGCGTTTTGCTCTCGCCTTTGCCGGTAACGCTCACCGTGGTGGTGAATTGCTCTTTCATGCTCACGCGCCGTACTTCTTCTTCCAGGCCTCAACCAGGCGTTCACCCAGCTCTTCTTTATCCATAAAGCCGAAGCCCAGTACGTTGTAGCCTTCGTTGATCGCGGTGACGCCTTCATCAACGGAACGCATGCCATATTTCGCCTTGTATCCGTGCT
This sequence comes from Klebsiella sp. JN_Kp126, assembly GCF_033843325.1. Taxonomy (NCBI): domain Bacteria; kingdom Pseudomonadati; phylum Pseudomonadota; class Gammaproteobacteria; order Enterobacterales; family Enterobacteriaceae; genus Klebsiella; species Klebsiella sp. JN_Kp126. The sequence goes on from NZ_JAWXQV010000056.1 coordinate 45,393, forward strand.
TATTCTGCGCGGTGATCGCCCCTGCGCCGCCGCTGCCGCAGAAAGAGATACCGAAGGTGGCGTTTTCCGCCTTCATCATGTCGCCCAGCTTCATATCCGCGGCAACGCCCGGCACGACCACGGCGCGAGCGCCGGCTTTTTCCGCACCTGCGGCAACTTTTTGTCCTTTACCCAGGCGATCGCCAATAACAACGGTGATTTGTTCCATTTGTGTGCTCCTTACAGGTTATCTTTCGCGACTTCGAAGTGGACGGACAGCAGCCAGGCTTCTTCATCTGGCAGATTGCCGAACTGCGCGACCACTTCGCGGGCCAGCATCATTGAATCTTCTGAGATCTCTTCGAACAGGCTGGCATCCACTTCCGGCAGCGGCTCGCCGCTGATTGACCGATGGGCCATCGCCCGAACGTGGGAAGTCAGCATTTGCTCCTGAACGTCGTTGGGGACGATGTTGCGGCGGCTTAATAGTGCGAAAACCTGCTGCAGCATCTTGTCGGCCAGCTGTTCGGTTAGCGTGGCCTGCTCCTCTGGGACGTGTGTTACCGCTCCGTTATTCACTTGAATTACCCCGTTGATGTCTCTGGGGATAACACTAATGCCGGGGGCAAAGAGTTTGTAGCGAGTTGTTTTCCACTTCGAAGTGGAAAGGAAGAAGGCAGGCGTGATCTATTTCACATAGTTATTGTGGATGTATTCGCCCCAACCAATTCTCGTGATGAACATCACAAGATCATCGGTGTCATGGTGGCGAAAACCGGCATGCAGGAAAAGCGAAAAATGTGACGGTGATGGAGTTTTGAATTAACAGAATGTGGGAGGCATCGGCTGACGCCTCCCCACAAAGAGAAATTAACGGTACTTCTTATGGTATGTATTGCGGGTGGTTTTAAACTCTTCCGCTGCGGCCTGGGCTTCTTTGACTTTGCCTTCATCAGCCAGCTTCAGCGCGCCGTCAATCTGGCCGATCAGCACATCGAAACCGTGACGATAGTCTTTCATTTCCGCGCTGTCCGCCGCTTTACCTTCCAGCTTCGGCGGCGTCTCTTTCTGGGCGTCAACCGCCGCTGTGCGCATCTTATTCAGCGCCGCTTTCAGCTCGCCGGCATCTGAAGTTTTCTGCACCACTTGCAGGTTCTCAGCAAGGGTATCCATATCTTCGCCCAGATCGGCGAAAGCCGATGCCGAACCAAGCGCAAAAGCCGATACGGCCAGCATCGCTAACAGTTTTTTACGCATTGCTCACTTCCTTTTTTATTATTAAGCACACAAGTGTTATTGCCCGGCGATCTTCATCTCCGGCAGCAGTACGGAACCGCACTGAATGTTGCTGCGCGTTTCGATATCGTCGCCGATGGTCACGATATTACGCCACATATCTTTCAGATTTCCTGCAATGGTTATCTCACTGACCGGATACTGAATTTCGCCGTTTTCTACCCAGAAGCCGGATGCGCCGCGTGAGTAGTCGCCGGTGACGCCGCTTACACCCTGCCCCATCAGTTCCGTGACGACAAGACCGGTCCCCATCTCTTTAAGCAACTTTGCAAAACTCAGGCCGCGGCCGTTAATTCGCCAGTTATGAATACCGCCCGCGTGGCCAGTGCTCTTCAATCCCAGCTTGCGCGCCGAGTAGTTGGTCAACAGCCACTGGGTCAGTACGCCGTCTTTAATGATATCCCGGCGTTCCGTACGGACGCCTTCGCTATCAAACGGCGTCGAAGCCAGACCTTTCAGCAGGTGCGGATGCTCTTCAATGGTCAGCCAGTCCGGCAGGATCTGGCTACCCAGCGCATCAAGCAGGAAGGTGGATTTACGGTAAACCGAACCGCCGGCGATCGCCCCGACCAGATGGCCAAACAGACCGGTAGCGACTTCGTTGGCGAAAATCACCGGCGCTTTCATCGTCGATAGCTTACGCGGGGCCAGGCGCGACAGGGTGCGGCGGGCGCACTCTTCGCCAACCCACTCCGGCGATTGCAGGTCGTCTATCGCCCGTCCGATGGTGTAAGCGTAATCGCGCTCCATATCGCCATTCTCTTCGGCAATCACGCAGCTGGAGAGCGAGTGGCGGGTAGAGCAGTAGCTCTGCAGCATGCCGTGGCTGTTGCCGAACACTTTAATGCCGTAGTGGCTGTTAAAGCTGCCGCCTTCGGTATTGCTGATGCGTTTATCGGCTTTTAGCGCCGCCTGTTCAGCGCGGGAGGCCAGCTCGATGGCTTCATCCGGGGAAACTTCCGCCGGATGGAACAGGTCAAGGTCCGGGGCTTCAAAAGCCAGCAGTTCTTTATCCGCCACGCCCGCGCACGGGTCCGGCGAGGTATAGCGGGCGATATCCAGCGCCGCCTGCACCGTGCGGGCAATAGCCTGCGGGCTGAGATCGGTCGAAGACGCGCTGCCTTTGCGATTCTGGTGATAAACGGTGATGCCGAGAGCACCATCGCTGTTGAATTCTACGTTCTCCACTTCGCCGTAGCGGGTGCTCACGCCGATACCGGTAGTTTTACTGACGGAGACTTCCGCGCCGTCGGATTTGCCTGCCGCCAGTTCCAGCGCCGTGGTCACGGCCTCTTCCAGCGTCTTACGCTGTTGTGCAACTTGAGAGATGACTTTCATCGCTAATGCCATAATGTAAGAAGGAGTTAACTGAAGTCTAACAGAGAACCGTTTTTCAGTGCGCGCCTTAACTGGTAACATTAGTCTCTTTTTTAAGGAGCCTGAGATGACAAAGCAGCCCGAAGACTGGCTCGACGACGTCCCTGGTGATGACGTCGAAGATGAAGACGATGAAATTATCTGGGTCAGTAAAAGTGAAATTAAGCGTGACGCCGAAGAACTGAAGCGTCTTGGCGCGGAAATGGTCGAGCTGGGTAAAAACGCGCTCGATAAAATCCCGCTGGATACCGACCTGCGCGACGCGATTGAACTCGCCCAGCGTATCAAGAAAGAAGGCCGCCGCCGCCAGATGCAGCTGATTGGTAAAATGCTGCGCAGCCGCGACGTCGAGCCGATTCGTCAGGCGCTGGACAAGCTGAAGAACCGCCACAACCAGCAGGTTGCGCTGTTCCATAAACTTGAGCAGATCCGCGATCGTCTGATTGATAATGGTGATGATGCCGTGGCTGAAGTGCTGAACCTGTGGCCAGATGCCGATCGTCAGCAGCTGCGTTCGCTGATCCGCAACGCCAAAAAAGAGAAAGAAGGCAACAAGCCGCCGAAGTCCGCGCGTCTTATCTTCCAGTACCTGCGCGAACTGGCCGAAAGCGAAGGCTAATTCTGTATGACTCCCCGGATTACGGCTGTTGCCCGATCCGGGCGACCCACTCCCTCGAACGCAATGCCATGGACAATGGTCAATTCGAATTTTCCCTGCATTTAAATCGGTTTTAATTTTTCATTTTCATTCGATTTCGCGCTTATATTTAACTTTTATTTCACAAGAAAGCCGTTCCATTGCAATCCGGCTGGCAATCTCCCCTCGCCATCAACGCCAGTGCCATCAACACAACCTGTTAACTTTATTAAATAAAACAATATAACCCTGCCTTTAGGGCGCTGACTTTATCAGCAGTTTGCTTATCTTTGATCCACCTCTCAAAACGGTTTTGATATTTCATACATCATAATAATGAAAAATAAATTTCATTAAAGTACGAGAACCGAAACGGTGCGTGCGCGTATTTTTGGCCAGTGAGTTCTGTTCATTAAAACCTGGCGTCTGCAGGCTTTCCTCAGCAGAAAGTCGACAAAATCATCCGCACCGCCGCAGGTGAATCGCCCAGCGGAGGCCATCGTCCGGCAAGAAGCAGGAATTCACTTTTCACGAGAGGGGCTAACCCGGCGGTCGGTTATTTGCCGCCGACCGGAGCCAGATTTTAGAGAGTCGACAGCTATCATCATGGAGAAAAATATGACTACTGTACCAAGGCTGAAATATTTCGTTGATGGTCAATGGCGCGTATCGCAGACCGAACGCTATATGGACGTCTATAACCCAAGTACCGGGGAAGTCATGGCTCAGGCCCCCTGCTGCACCGAGCAAGAAGTGCTGGATGCCGTTGCCGCGGCGCGCAAAGCCTTTCCGGCGTGGTCAGATACGCCGGCCATTAAACGCTCGCAAATTATGTTCCGCGTTCGCGAATTATTAATCCAGCATCAGGACCGCTTAACCGAGCTGGTGGCAAAAGAAAACGGTAAAGCCTGGGGCGACGCCCAGGGCGATGTATTAAAAGCGAAAGAAGGTACCGAGCTTGCCTGCTCGATTCCCACTCTCATGGCCGGTGAAAACCTGATGGACGCCTCTGCCGGGATCGACACCAACCTTTATCGTGAGCCAATTGGCGTGTTCGCCGGTATTGTGCCGTTTAACTTCCCGGCAATGATCCCGATGGGATGGATGGCGCCATTATGCGTCGCCTCCGGTAATACCATGGTGATTAAAGCGGCCAGTATGACGCCGATGACCTGTATGGAAATCACCAAACTCTATCAGGAAGCAGGGGTGCCGGATGGGGTGATTAACGTCGTGACCTGCTCACGCAATGAAGCCGATATCTTGCTGACCCACCCGGACGTCAACGGCGTCTCCTTCGTCGGCTCAACCTCCGTGGGTCTGCACGTTTACTCCAAAGCCGCCGCTCACGGCAAGCGCGTTCAGGCGCTGTGCGAAGCGAAAAACCATGCCCTGGTGCTGGCCGATGCGCCAATTAACCGTACCGCAGCGGGGATTATCAACGCCGCGTTTGGCTGCGCGGGCGAACGCTGCATGGCGCTGCCGGTTGTCGTGGTGCAGGAAGAGATCGCTGATAAGCTGATTGCCGCCGTCGTCGAGAAAGCCAAACAGCTGAAAATCGGCCCCGGCTATCTGCGCGATACCGATATGGGTCCGGTGATTTCTAAAGATCATAAGCAATCGGTCATCAACTGGATTAATAAAGGCATTGAGGAGGGGGCAAAGCTGGTGCTCGACGGTCGCGCTATTCAGGTGCCGGGCCAGGAAAATGGCTTCTACGTCGGGCCAACCATCCTGGATCGCGTAACCGAAGAGATGAGCGTCGGCACGCAGGAAATTTTCGGGCCGGTGCTGTGCTTTAAGCGGGTCAAAACCTTCGAAGAAGGTCTGCAACTTATGAACAATAACCCGTTTGCCAACGGCTCGGTTATTTTCACCCAAAGCGGCTACTACGCTCGCGAATTCCAGAAACGCACCCACGGCGGCATGGTCGGTATCAACGTCGGTATTCCGGTGCCGGTCGGCGTATTCCCGTTCTCAGGCCATAAGCAGTCCTTCTTCGGCGACCTGCACTGCCTGGGCAAAGACGGCGTCCGTTTCTACACCGAATCAAAATGCGTGACCTCGCGCTGGTTTGATGAAGAGGAAGCGAAACGCGAAAAAGTCGACTCCTGGGACGGTACGATTTAAACGCCGCTAATACCCCAAATAATTCAAGTTGCAGTCAACGCACCAGCCGCTCGAAGTATGACGGTCAACTCCCTCCAGATATTGCTTCGGCAATATCTGGAGCATTAATTCGATTTTTTTACTCTGCACGTGTCGCTGAATCGTAAATGACGAATGCACACTAAAAAAATCCTTAATATTAAATGGAGTTTCCTATGACCCAGGCCTTCTCAATTCCTCGCAGTATTATTTATGGCGAAAATGCTTTAGAACATCTTTCCACCCTGAGCGGCAAAAAAGCCGCGTTAGTCACTGGCGGAAGTTCCATGAAGCGTTTTGGCTTTCTGGATAAAGCCGTCAGCGAACTTAATAAAGCGGGTATGGAGTGCATTATTATCGATAATGTCGAACCCAATCCGTCCATTAAAACCGTCTGGCGCGGCGCAAAAGCGATGCAGGCTTTTGGACCGGACTGGATAGTGGCGATTGGCGGCGGCTCCGCGCTTGATGCCGCAAAAGTAATGTGGTGTTTCTACGAGCATCCGCAGCTGAAGTTCGAGGATATTCTTCCGGTCGGTTCCATGCCGGCGCTACGCAATAAAGCCCGATTTGTGGCGATCCCTTCCACCAGCGGCAGCGCCTCTGAGATCACCGCATTTTCGGTGATCACCGACACGGCAAATCATATCAAATACCCGATTGTTGCCGCCGATCTGGTACCGGATATCGCCATTCTCGACCCCACCATTCCGGCAAAAATGCCGCCGCACGTTACCGTTCATACCGGAATGGACGTTCTGACCCACGCCATTGAAGCCTATGTGTCCACCGCGGCCAACTCGTTTACTGACCCCTATGCGGTAGAAGCGATTCGGCTGGTGTTTACGTATCTGGAAATCGCCTGGCGCTCACCTGATGATTTAAACGCCCGCATGCATATGCACAATGCTTCTGCGCTGGCGGGAATCGCCTTCACCAACGCCTCGCTGGGGTTAGTTCATTCAATGGCGCACAAGATTGGCGGCGAGTTTGGTATTACCCACGGTCTGGCAAACGCGATTATGCTGCCTTATATCATTCAATATAATGCGAAGTTCACCAAAAAATATCGTCAGCTGGAAGCGGCGTTAGGCATCAAAAACCTGATTGAAGCTATCAACGCGCTGAATCAACGTCTGGGCGTGCCGAAAACGCTAAGCCAGTGCGGCGAAGTTGAAATCAATGAAATCACCTTTGTGAACGTCCTCGACAGAATGAGTCACCATGCCGTTGACGATCCCTGCACATTAACGAATCCTAACTATCCGTCCGTTCAGGATGTCAAAGGGCTCTATACCAAAGCGTTCTACGGCGCTTGATAATCTCCCCGCTGCGTTTTTTTACACGGTAAAACCGCTTCAACCAGGGCCGCCTGGGCCACCAAAGCCCGGCGGCCCTGTCGTTTCTAAAGGCTTCATCATAGCCGTAGCCAGTAATAGCTGAATCGTTAAATCTAAAATCATCTTGATTCACATTTTTTTAGCAACAACTTTTATAATTACTTAAAAAAAGCGATTTAAATCTCATTTAAAAATATAAAAACGGCCATTTTCTCACCAGGTGAGACACTTCACATTTTCATAATCCACTTACAACTAAATTCCCTGCATCAGCAACACAATCGATTCAGCAAAAGGGTTAAAAAATGAAAAAAACATTAGCTTTAACAGCAATCGCTATGCTTGTTTCTGGGCCTGTAGTCGCGAAAACATGGGTGCTGACAAGCGCTGAAAGCGGTATGGATAAAGGAAACTGGCAGATAACCAGCGACCAGCTGAAGATAAAAGATCATAACTTCAGCATTGAGCAAAAAGTCCTTCACGGCGGGAAACAGGAAGGCAGCAAAATCCTCGTGATCCACAGCAAAGACGGCCTGACGATTACCCTGAGCCCGACTCGCGGCATGAATCTGCTGAAAATCGAAGGTTTTGGTTCACGGATGGGCTGGGACTCACCGGTAAAAGAGGTGGTCAACCCGGCCTTTATTAACCTCGAAAGCCGCAACGGGCTGGGCTGGCTGGAAGGCTTCAATGAAATGATGGTGCGCTGCGGCTATGAATGGACCGGCCACCCGGTAACCGCAGACGGGCAGATTTATACCCTGCACGGTAAAGTCGGCAACACGCCGGCTTCACAGGTGGAAGTGGAAGTCGCGGACACCGCGCCGTATGAAATTCGCGTTCGCGGGCTGGTGAAGGAGAGCACGTTTAAGAAAGCGGATCTGCAGACCATGGCCGAGCTGCGCTATGTACCCGGCAGCAACAGCTTCAGCCTGCACGATGTCTTAACCAACCATGCTGACTATCCGCATGACTATCAGATTATCTATCACAGCAACTTTGGCAAGCCGATCCTCGAAGAGGGGGCCCGCTTTATGGCGCCGATCGCCAGCATCAGCCCGTTCAATGACTACGCCAAAGCCGGCTTAAAAACCTGGCAAACCTACGCCGGTCCAACCAAAGATTTCGATGAAATGGTGTTTAACATGCAGCCGCTGGCGGACGAAAATCATCAAACGCTGGCCGCCGTGGTCAACAAAGCCGGCGACAAAGGGGCATCGATTCAGTTTGATACCCGCCAGCTGCCAGTGCTGACGCTGTGGAAAAACACCGATACCGAGAAACAGGGTTACGTGACCGGTATTGAGCCGGGTACCAGCTACGCCTATCCGGTAACCATCGAGCGCGAGCAAAAACGCGTTAAGCAGCTTCAGCCCGGGGCAAGCACCCAGTTTGATCTGACCTATACGCTGCTGCACAGCAGCGAGCAGGTTGCCGACGTGGAGAAGAAAATCGCTGCCATTCAGGGCGATACCAAAGTAGCGGAAGACGAAACGCCTATCGCGAAGGAGTAGCGTAAGCTTTGAGCCCATCCCGGGTTGCGGCGTAACGCCTGACCCGGGCTACCGGCCCGCAGACGACGGTAAACCCGTAGCCCGGCTAAGCACAGCGCGAGCCGGGAAAAAAGCGGAGATGACATTGCGCGCGGCTTCCCGGAGGCGGCGCTTGACGCGCCTTGTCCGGACTACCGGCCAGCAGACGGCGCTGAACCCGTAGCCCGGCTAAGCGCAGCGTGAGCCGGGAAAAAAGCGGAGATGACATTGCGCGCTGCTTCCCGGAGGCGGCGCTTGACGCGCCTTGTCCGGGCTACCGGCCCGCAGACGGCGCTGAACCCGTAGCCCGGCTAAGCGCAGCGCGAGCCGGGGAAAAAAGCGGAGGTGGCATTGCGGGCTGCTTCCCGGAGGCGGCGCTTGACGCGCCTTGTCCGGGCTACAAAACCTTGACCGCGCCAGCCTGCTCCATGACCACCAAACGCAAATCCTGCGCAAAGCGCTGGTACTGCGCCTCATTAATCGGCTGCGGATAGCTCAACACGATCAGTTCATGATCGGCGATGCCCTGATGATAGGTCGGATGGCGATGAGCCCAGGGATTCGCGCAAAAGCCCATGGTTTGATAAAAGCGCAGGCGCTTATGGGCAACTTCGCTGGTCAGCGGATCGATTTCCAGAACGGTCAGCGGCGCGCGCTGAAGTATTTCAGCTAACAGCCGCTTGCCGTAGCCGCGCGATCGCAAGGTATCGTCGATGGCCAGATGTTCAACGTAGCGATAGTCAGCAAACCGCCAGCAGCCGCTCAGGCCAATAAACTGGCCATCATCGAACCAGGCTTCCAGTTCATAATGCGGATTATCAAGCGCCTGCTGTTTAGCCTCGATTTCACGCTGCTCGTGCCACGGAAAGGCCCTGCCGTACAGTGCGTCAAGCGGGGGAAAATGCGAGGAATCGGTAGAGGTCACTCTTTCTGAATTCAACATGAACCCTCCTGGCTACAAAAACTATCCGCCCTCACGCGGAGGGCGGATAAACGAGGAGAATAGCCTACTCGGCCGCCTCGGCTTTTTTCGCCAGCTTATCGAGCAGCTTCTGATGAATGCCGCCAAATCCACCGTTGCTCATCACCAGAATGTGGTCGCCAGGATGGGCGGTTTTAACAATCATATCCACCAGCGCATCGACATCGGCGCTCCAGTGCGCAGGCTGTACGCAAGCGTCAGCCACTTCAGCAACCTGCCACGGGATATGCTGCGGCTGCAGCAGGAAGACCTCGTCCGCGCGACCGAGAGACGGCGCCAGGTCGTCTTTGCAAATGCCCATTTTCATGGTGTTAGAACGGGGTTCAAGCACGGCAAGAATACGCGCGGTACCGCCAACTTTGCCGCGTAGCGCCTGCAGGGTCGCCAGAATCGCCGTCGGGTGGTGGGCGAAATCATCGTATACGGTCACGCCGTTGGCTTCGCCGCGCAGCTCCAGACGGCGGCGGGCGTTGATAAAGCTGCCCAGCGCGTTGGCCGCATCGGCAGGCAGCACGCCGACATGCCGGGCGGCGGCGATGGCCATCAGGCCGTTATGCATATTATGCTCGCCGACCAGCGCCCACTTCACTTCGCCGACTTTCTCGCCGTCCAGCCACACTTCCCAGGAGGAAGCATCGGTGGTGAGCTTTTTCGCCTGCCAGTGCCCCTGTTCGCCAACCAGCTCCTGCTCGCTCCAGCAGCCCATCGCCATCGTCTGCTTCAGATTGATGTCGTTCTCCGGCAGGATAATCTTGCCTTTGCCCGGCACAATACGCACCAGATGATGAAATTGCTTCTGGATAGCTTTTAGATCGTCAAAGATGTCCGCGTGGTCGAATTCAAGGTTATTGAGAATCAACGTGCGCGGGCAGTAATGAACAAATTTGGAACGTTTATCGAAGAAAGCGCAGTCGTATTCATCGGCTTCAATCACGAAGAACGGGCTGTCGCCGAGGCGCGCGGAAACATCGAAGTTGCCCGGAACGCCGCCGATAACAAAGCCCGGCTTGTAGCCGCAGGCTTCGAGGATCCAGGTCGCCATGCCGGCAGTGGTGGTTTTTCCGTGCGTTCCGGCAACCGCCAGCACCCAGCGATCGCGCAGCACGAAATCGTGCAGCCACTGGGGACCGGACATGTAAGGGATATTATTTTCCAGCACCGCTTCCACGCACGGGTTTCCGCGCGTCATTGCGTTACCGATGATCACCAGGTCCGGCTGCGGATCCAGCTGGCTGGCATCATATCCTTGAATTAACTCAATTCCCTGGTTTTCCAGCAGGGTACTCATTGGCGGATAGACGTTCGCATCCGACCCCGTTACCTCATGACCGAGGGAACGCGCCAGCATCGCCAGCCCCCCCATAAACGTGCCACAGATTCCTAAAATATGAATGCGCATTCGTCATTTCCTTCTCTTATCTGAAGCACAGTTTACCGGGATGTTGGGGGGGAAAGAAATGCATTTCAGGCGAATCCGTATTTTGCTGGCGCGATTCACCAGTGCGAACTTTTTTTATTCTTTGTTAAGATTGTTATGTTCGTTTTACTTCACATAAACATGCAGGGAACGGGTTATGAAAACGTTAGGTGAATTTATTGTCGAAAAGCAGCACGAGTTCTCTCACGCAACCGGCGAGCTTACTGCTTTGTTGTCGGCGATAAAGTTAGGCGCCAAGATCATCCACCGCGATATCAACAAGGCCGGCCTGGTCGATATCCTGGGTGCCAGCGGTGCTGAAAACGTTCAGGGCGAGGTTCAGCAAAAACTCGACCTGTTTGCCAATGAAAAGTTGAAAGCCGCACTGCGAGCACGCGATATTGTTGCCGGGATCGCCTCTGAAGAAGAAGATGAGATCGTCGTCTTTGAAGGATGCGAACACGCCAAATACGTGGTGCTGATGGACCCGCTGGATGGATCTTCTAACATCGACGTTAACGTCTCTGTTGGCACGATCTTCTCTATTTACCGCCGCGTCACGCCGGTGGGCACCCCCGTTACCGAAGAAGATTTCCTGCAACCGGGCAACCGACAGGTCGCCGCGGGCTATGTGGTGTATGGCTCCTCGACGATGCTGGTTTACACCACCGGCTGCGGCGTCCACGCCTTTACCTATGACCCTTCCCTTGGCGTCTTCTGCCTGTGCCAGGAGCGCATGCGCTTCCCGGAAAAAGGCAACACCTACTCGATTAACGAAGGTAACTACATTAAGTTCCCGATGGGCGTGAAGAAGTACATTAAGCACTGCCAGGAAGAAGATAAAGAGACCCAGCGCCCGTATACCTCACGCTACATCGGCTCTCTGGTGGCGGATTTCCACCGCAACCTGCTTAAAGGCGGCATCTATCTCTATCCGAGCACCGCCAGCCACCCGGACGGTAAACTGCGCCTGCTGTACGAATGCAACCCGATGGCGTTCCTTGCGGAACAGGCGGGCGGTAAGGCCAGCGATGGTAAAGAGCGTATTCTGGATATCATCCCGGAAAGCCTGCATCAGCGCCGTTCTTTCTTCGTCGGCAACAACCATATGGTTGAAGACGTCGAAAACTTTATTAAAGAGTTCCCGGACGCGTAACCCGCCTCTTCCCCTCCCGCCTTACGGGAGGGGAAATCCTTCCGTCAGTGCCCCACCCTTGTCACCGGCGAACTCTGCCGATTCTCCCACAGCACCGTCAGGCCGCGCTGCAGCGCGATAAAGATGAACAGCAGGATACCGATAGCGATCTTGGTCCACCATGAACTCAGCGTACCGTCGAAGTTGATGTAGGTTTGAATCAGCCCCTGAATGGCGACGCCAAACAGCGTGCCGAGAACCGTCCCCACCCCACCGCTCAACAGCGTACCGCCGATAACCACCGATGCAATCGCGTCCAGTTCAACGCCAACGCCCGCCAGCGCATAGCCCGCCTGGGTATAGATGGAGAAGACGATCCCCGCCAGCGTCGCCAGCCCGGTAGAGAGCATATAAATGCGGATCGTCGTGCTCCGCGTGGAAATCCCCATCAGGTTCGCCGACGTCGCGTTGCCGCCGATGGCATAAACCTGATTACCGAAGCGGGTGCGGTGGGCCATAAAAATTCCGCCGATCACCACCAGCAGCATCAGCAGCCCCATCGCGCTCAGACGCCCACCGCCGGGGATGGTCCATGCCAGTCCTGACAGCGCGTCATACACCGGATGATTAATGGGAATCGACTCTTCCGAGACCAGGTAGCTGACGCCGCGCAGGAAAAACATCCCGGCGAGGGTGATGATAAACGCCGGGATCTTCAGCGCATCAATAAGCAGGCCCATAAACGCGCCAAAGGCGCAGCCCATCACCAGCACCAGCGGAAACGCCACCAGCGGCGAAATCCCCCAGAAACCGATCGCTTTAGCGAGAAATACGCCGGTAAAGGCGATCACCGACCCGACCGATAGATCGATCCCGCCGGAGAGGATCACGAAGGTCATGCCGACGGCGATGATCCCAAGAAAGGCATTGTCGGTCAGGATATTGCAGATCACCCGCGTCGAGGCAAAGCCGGGAAACTGGGTCAGGCAGTAAAGGTATCCCAGTACGAAGACCGCGAGGGTAATCATTAACGGTAAATTACGTTTTATCATGGCCGCGCATCCCCTTCAGTATGCTGATAAAGCGCGGCGACTGGACGATCAGTACGCACAGCACCACCACCGCTTTGACTACCTGATTAAGCTCCGGCGGGAATCCTGACAGCAGGATCCCGGTATTCATCCCCTGGATAATCAGCGCCCCGACGACCGAGAGCAGCAGGTTAAAGCGCCCGCCCATCAGCGAGCCGCCGCCGATAACCACCGCCAGGATGGCGTCCAGCTCCAGCCATAGCCCGGCATTATTGGCATCCGCGCCGCGAATATCCGCCGCAACGATAATGCCGGCAATCGCCGCGCAAACGCCGCTCAGCACGTAGGCCAACATCACGACGATGCGGGTATTTACCCCGGCGTTTTTTGCCGCGCGAATGTTAATCCCCACCGCTTCGATAAACATCCCCAGCGCGGTTTTGCGGGTAAACAGCCAGAACAGCACCAGCGTCACGATAGCGATAATCACCGGCGTCGGGAACAGCAGTAGCGATCCGCTGCCGAGCCACGCCAGATGCGGAGAGTCAAAGGTCACGATCTGCCCGGAGGTGATCAGCTGCGCCACACCGCGTCCGGCGACCATCAGGATCAGCGTGGCGACGAACGGCTGGATCTTCAGCACCGCCACCAGAATGCCGTTCCACAGCCCGGCCAGCGCGCCGGCCCCCAGCGATGCGAGCAGCACAACCGTCAGGCTGTGCCCCGCCACGGTCATTGACGCCGCCGTTGCGCCGGCAATCGCCATCACCGCCCCGACGGAGAGATCAATCCCGCCGGTGGCGATAACCAGCGTCATGCCAATCGCCAGCAGCGCCACCGGTGCGGCGCGGTTCAAAATATCTATCGGGCTGCCGAACAGTCGCCCGTCCTGGAGCACGATCTGGTAGAAATGCGGGGCGACCAGGCTGTCAACGACCAGCACCAGCAGCAGCGCAATAATTTGCGGCATCCCTTTTGGCCAGTTAAAGCGCCGTTTCGGCTGGCCGGTTTTCGGAACAGATTGAGGCATCATCGGTTACTCCTTATGCCGCAATAGCGTTCATGATCGCCGGCACGGAGAGCTCGCTCAGAGCCAGCTCCGCCACCTGCTGGCGATCGCGCATGATAATCACCCGATCGGCGTAACCCACCAGCTCTTCCAGCTCTGAAGAAATGACCAGCAGCGCCAGACCATCGGCGCACAGGGTTTCAATCAGGCGGATGATTTCGGCGTGGGCGCCAACGTCAATACCGCGAGTCGGTTCATCAAGGATCAAGAACTGCGGCTTCGTCAGCAGCCACCGGGAGAGCAGCACCTTCTGCTGATTACCGCCGGAGAGAAATTCAATCGGCTGTTCAGCGCTGGGGGTACGAATACCCAGTTGGCGAATGAAACGTTCAGCAATCTCATTTTGTTCGCGGCGACTAATCGGCCGCAGCCAGCCGCGCTGCGCCTGTAGCGCCAGAACGATATTTTCCCGCACCGAGGCGGCGGCGATAATGCCGTCGGTTTTACGATCTTCCGGACAGAAGCCGATCCCGAGGCAGGATGCCTGATGCGGCGAGCGCAGGGTTTGCGGCTTGCCTTTGATCCACGCTTTGCCGCTGTCGGCGGGTTTAATGCCAAAGATCACCTCCGCCGTTTCCGTACGTCCCGAGCCTAACAGCCCCGCCAGGCCGACGATTTCACCGGGACGGACCTGCAGACTAAACGGTGCGATGGTGCCTTTTTTGCCAAAATCTTCGAAGGCGGCCACCGGCTTATCGCTCAGCAGGGTGCGGCCCGCGCGCTGCAGGGCGTTATGCTCCAGCTCACGGCCCAGCATCATCTTCACCAGTTCAATTTGCGGCAGCTCGCGGGTTTCCCGGCAGCCGACAAAACCGCCGTTACGCAGCACGGTGATGCGATCGCTGACGGCATACACCTGGTCGAGGAAGTGGGTGACGAAAATCAGGCTGACCCCGCTATCGCGCAGCTGGCGCATCAGGGTAAAGAGCATCTCCACCTCCTGGGTATCCAGGCTGGCGGTCGGTTCATCAAGAATTAACACTTTTGCTGACAGGTCGATCGCCCGGCAGATCGCGACAATCTGCTGCATCGCCACCGAAAAGCGGTTCAGCGGTTCACGGACATCAAGAGAAAAACCGTAGGACGCCATCAGCGCGGTGGCGCGCTTTTCCATCTCTTTACGCCGCAGCAGGCCAAAGCGTCTGGGCTCGCGGCCGATAAACAGATTGTCCGCCACCGACATATTAGGCAGCAGGTTCACTTCCTGATAGACGGTGCCGATCCCCAGCTGCTGGGCGTGAGCGGTATTTTTCGGCGCGATCTCCCGCCCTTCCAGCCAGATGGCCCCGCGATCGGCATGATAGACGCCGGTCAGCGCTTTGATCAGGGTGGATTTACCCGCGCCGTTTTCGCCTAACAGAGCCATGATTTCGCCCCGGCGCAGGCTAAAATTAACGTTATCCAGCGCCTTCACGCCGGGGAAAAATTTGCTAAGCCCTTCAGTACGAAGGATTTCCTGATGTAATTCGCCGTTCATGCTCTCCCCCCTCACCTTTGCCCTCTCCCCGATGGGAGGAGAGGGAAATCAGCCGCGCTTTAGCGACCGGGGACATCCCGGAGGCGGCGGTGAACCTGTCATTCGGCTACTCAGTAGCCCATATTTTTCTTCTTCTCTAACTCTTCTTTCGCCGTATCCGGCAGGTAGAGGGTCGATTTGGTGATGGTGACTTTTTCAGGCAGGGTGCCGTCTTTTTTGTATTTCTCCAGCGCATCGAACGCCGGACCGGCCATATTCGGCGTCAGCTCGACGCTGGCATTGGCCTCGCCGGCCATCATCGCTTTATAGATATCCGGCACGCCGTCGATAGAGCCGGTGAGGATATCTTTGCCCGGCTTCAGCCCGGCCTCTTTAATCGCCTGAATGGCGCCAATCACCATATCGTCGTTATGGGCGTAAACCATGCAGATGTTCTTGCCGTTGTTTTCCGCTTTGATAAAGCTCTCCATGACTTCTTTGCCCTTGCTGCGGGTAAAGTCGCCGGACTGGGAGCGGATAATTTTGATATTAGAGGCTTTAGAAATGGCCTCAGCGAAGCCTTTCTTGCGGTCAATCGCCACGCTGGCCCCCACGGTGCCCTGCAGTTCAACAACGTTACACGGCTTACCGTCGACGGTTTTGACCAGCCACTCGCCGATCAGCTGGCCTTCCAGCACGTTGTTCGCGGTAACGGTGGTCATGTAGAGATCTTTGTCTTTAACATCAATTGAGCGGTCGAGCAGGAATACCGGGATTTTGGCCTCTTTCGCTTCTTTCAGTACCGGCTCCCAGCCGGTCGCTACGACCGGCGCGATGAAGATGGCATCGACGCCCTGAGCGATAAAGGAGCGTACGGCTTTAATCTGGTTTTCCTGTTTTTGTTGCGCGTCGGCAATCTTCAGAGTGATGCCGCGCTTCGCGGCCTCCTCTTTCGCGACGTTAGTTTCGGCCGCGCGCCAGCCGGATTCAGAACCGACCTGCGAAAAACCTACGGTAAGAGGGGCAGCCATGACCATAGACGACATAGCTGCGGAAACTGCTGTGACAAGAAGTAAGCGCTTCCACATAAGAGGATCCTCGTAGGGTTATTGTTGGTTAAAGCCTCACCTGCGGACAAACTATAGACAATCGGAGATGTAACTGAATGCGTTACATCACACTTCAAAAAAGTTAATTAGATGTTAATCAGCGGCCATCTCACCAGCGGAGAGCCGGTGAGGCTTCGCGAGCCGCGCGAGCTTCGCCGTTTATGACGAAATTTTGCACACTTTGAGATATCAAGCATATGCAATGAAAACGGTTACATAATTTTATTCAGTATGCGGCTATGTTTATGGATTTTCAGGCTGTCTTACGCTGAAAAATTCAGACTCCACCCACCCGTTCTGGGGAAAAAGAAGCGAAGACATTCGATGTGAGTTGGCTATAATACCGGGCACTTGTTTGCCATACATTTTAAAGGAAACAGACATGAGCTTACTCAACGTACCTGCGGGCAAAGATCTGCCGGAAGACATCTACGTCGTGATCGAGATCCCGGCGAACGCAGATCCTATCAAATACGAAGTCGACAAAGAGAGCGGTGCACTGTTCGTTGACCGTTTCATGTCCACGGCGATGTTCTATCCGTGCAACTACGGCTACATCAACCACACCCTGTCCCTGGACGGCGACCCGGTTGACGTTCTGGTCCCGACGCCGTACCCGCTGGAGCCAGGTTCAGTCATCCGCTGCCGTCCGGTTGGCGTGCTGAAAATGACCGACGAATCCGGTGAAGATGCGAAACTGGTTGCGGTACCGCACACCAAGCTGAGCAAAGAGTACGATCACATTAAAGATGTGAACGACCTGCCGGAACTGCTGAAAGCGCAGATCACCCACTTCTTCGAGCACTATAAAGACCTCGAAGCGGGCAAATGGGTTAAGGTTGACGGCTGGGACAACGCTGAAGCGGCAAAAGCTGAAATCGTGGCTTCCTTCGAGCGCGCTAAGAAGTAATTCTGCCGCACTCAGGTTCGCAAAAACACCGCCTCCGGGCGGTGTTTTTTTTGGCCGTTGATCCATGCCCGAGCGGCGGCTGACGCCTTAGCCGGGCGACAGCACCCAACGCCACAAAAAACAACGCCACCCGAAGGTGGCGTTATCGTTATTAATACTGGTCTTTATCCAACCAGTTGCCGCTTTCTATCAGCGTGAAGCCCTCAACGGGGCGCTGATAGACATACATCCAGGCGCTACCGTAGGGCGTCTGGATCAGGTGACGAGCATACTCGCCGCCTTTGGTACGCAGCGCATCCAATTCAGCCAGCGTCGATGCGTCAATACGATAGACCTCACCATGTACCGTGCCATCGCCGGGCACCGCGCCTGGATAGTGGCCCAGGCTGTACAGTTGATAATCATTGACACTATGATCGCCCAGCCACTGAGCGTTGGTCATCCAGTGGCTGTTGCCTTGTTTGCGTCGTAAACTGCCGTAAACAAATATTCGCATTGCTAAAACTCAAACTGATAGAGCAAATCGAGAGCCTGGTCTACGCCAGACACAGCTTCCATATATAGCTTAGGCATCAGGCGATAGCGTAACGTCAACGTCGCCAGGGAGTCAAAGATCCCTACCCCATATTTTACCTGCAGACCCGGCAGTACATAGCCGCTGACCACCACCTGGGAGGAGTCGCCCACTCCCTCGGTATCCAGCGCCAGATTGCTTACGCCAAACGTCTCGCCGATTTTACCCACAACCTGACCACTTTGTGCAACCCCCATACCAATAAGCATTGAAGTCATGGCTGCGCTATCGCTCTGTCCGCTGCCTAAACCCTGCCCGCGTAGCAGGTAAGAGAGCGCTTCCTGCTGCGACATCGCCGGATCGGAGAAAATCTCCGCTTTCGGCTGATCGGCCGAGCCGGTCACGCGAACGCCGGCGATAACGTCGTCCTCGGTGGCGTCCGGATTACGAATGGCTTCGATATTCAGCAGCGGCTGATCCGGCGGACCAGAGAACAGCAGCTCGCCTTTACGCACGATCAGATCCTGGCCGTAGGCATGGAAACGCCCTTCCGGGATGTTGATCTGCCCGTTGAGCCCCAGCCCCTGTTTGTCCTGCGCCACTTTCAAATCGCCGGTCAGACGCGCTTTCAGACCAAAGGCGTCGAGACGAACGTTGTTGCCCACGTGAATCGTCAGATTGCTGTTGATAGGGATACCGGCGCTCTGCTGCTTAATCGGCTGCAGATTTTTATCCAGCATCACTTCGTCAGATGAGACCCCAACGGCGCTTTCCGGCACTTCGTTGACGACGATACGCGCCCAGGGTACGTCAACGCTGCCATCCAGGTTAAACAGGCTTGGCGTGGCGGTAAAGACCACGTCCGGCGACACATCCAGGCGCACCATCGGCGGCACGGTTATCCGCACCCGGCTGCCCTTCGCCGCAATCTGCGCGCGCCAGTTGTCAATCTGCGTCCAGTCGGCGTTGCCGCTGAGCGCAATCTGTCCCTGGCGAGTGTTCACCGTCCCCTGCAGGGTCGAACGGGTACCGGTAAAATTCATCGCCAGCTGGCTCGGCTGCATATCAAACGGCATAAAGTTACCGTCAATATCCACGCCGTTCAGCTGCATCTGACCGAAAAGCTGCGGGCTCTGGACGTTACCGCCCAGCGTCAGACGCGCGTTCAGTCTCCCTTCCGCCTTTTCACCGCGCGAGAAGATAGGGTTGATCATCGCCAGCGAGAAGTTGCTGATATTGACGTTACCGCCCAGATTGCGTCGGCCCTGGGGATCGGTGACCTGCACCTGTCCGTCCAGCTGGCCATTGTTGGTCAGGCGAATCAGCCAGCCCAGCTGGGCGCGGTTATTGTGCAGATCGGCCGTGAGGTTCAGGGTATCGAAAGCCACCGGCAGCGGCGCGTCGTTGACCGTCTGCGTCACCTTCACGTTACGCCCGCTCAGGGTGACCTTACCCTGCGGCAGCCCCTCTTTGGTGGTGTCCCAGCTCACATCGGCATTACCGCTAAACACGCCGCTGGCCTGGGTCGCTTCCGGCATAAAGGGCTTGAGCATCGCGAGATCGAAACGGTTGAGGTTCACCACCGCGCGCCCGCTCGCGCCGGCGTCGATGGTCTGCGGTACGCACAGCTCGGCGTTCGGGTTAGTCCAGCAGTGCGGCCCGATGCTGATTTTCTGCTCAAGGTTGCGGTAATCCAGCGCGATATCACGCGTCAGCGCCACCGGCCCCACCGGGGTCTGGAAACGGGTATTGCTCAGCGTGCCTTTCCAGCGCTCCGCTTTGCGGTCAAAGCTCCCCGCCAGCGAGAGCTGCCCGGAGACCGGATCGCCCTGCACCCGCAGCTGCAGGTCGTGCTGCTTCTCATTGCCCTTCGCATTGAGCTGCACCAGGCTGATATTCACGCCCGGCTGGCTAATACGGTCTACGCGTACGTCAAGGTTACCGCCAATCTGGTCGGTGGATTTCACATCGCCCTTCACGTTCACCTGAGCCACCGACAGCTCCTGCCAGCGCAGCGCCCGGGCGGTGATATCCGCCAGCAGCTGCGGCGCGTCGACGGTGCCGCGAACCTTCACCAGCCCTTTCGCCGTCCCGCCCAGGCCCGGCAGGGCGTTATCGAGATGCGGCGCGTCAATGGTGGCGTCGAGGTTAAGGTCTTTGACCCCCAGCTCGCCTTTCACATCGGCGCTGTTAGGGCCTAAAGCCAGATGCAGGCCGGGGATTTTCCACTGCATATAGCTGTTGCCCTGCAGCGATCCGCTTACATCGACTTTGTTTTGCTTCACGTTACCGGTAATTTTCAGCTCCGGCACCGACATCTGCCAGCTGCCGCCGTACAGGCTGCCCTGGGTCTTAATCAGACCGTTGAGCTTCGACGGCCAGTCCGGGACCTCTTTAGCGGTGTTGATACCGTCAAGCGTCAGTTCGCCGCGCCAGCTGATCGCCTGCTGCCAGTCGAGCAGCGCCTTCAGTTCGGTTTTCCCTTCGAGGGCGGCGACGGTGAGCTTATCGAGATTCACCTGCTGCTCGTTGCCCTTCGCGTTCAGGTTAATCTTCGCTGGCGGCAGCGACTGCCCTTTCACCGCGGTGCTAAAGGCCAGGGTGTAGTCGGTCATCTTGCCGTTAAATTTCAGCAGAAGATCGTCAGCCTGATACGCTTTCTCGCCGGTAAACGGCCAGTAGAGCTGCTTGCTTTTCACCTCCATATCCAGCGGCAGGCCGGCCTCCGCCAGCTGCGTTTCGGCGCGCAGCGTCATCGCGACTGGACCATTCAGATCGACGCCGACCGTGAGCTTTTTACGCACTTCGCCGCCCACTTTTAGCTGCACTTTCTCGCCCTTCAGGGGGTCAATATTCAGCGTACCGTTGAGGGTGATATCGACCGGCCAGTTATCCTGCAGCTGCGCGTTACCGGAAGCCGTGACTTTCCCCTGGTCGGAGTCTACGTCCAGCGCGTCCAGCTTCATCTGCCCATCGATGCTGCTGACTTTAAGCAGCAGATTGTAGATGGTTATATCGGTATCGCCGGTGAGACGCAGCTGCTCGCCGCGGAACGCCTGAATATTAAGATTCAACGGCAGATGGACGTCGGTCATTTCCGGCAGCACCGGTTTCGAGAACAGATCTTTCATCGTCTCGCCGAGCGGCTTTTCTTCCGGCTGCGGGTTGTCAATTTTCGGCTCGACAACCTGCTCCTGAGCCACCTTCGCCACCTTCGGCAGCGCGATGAGCAACCCCTGCAGCGAGGTCGGCGTCAGGGTGAGGTTTTTCTCCTGCCAGTTAAGCCCCGTGGAAAAGTCGCGCACCGAGACGGCGGTATCGTCAATTTTTACGTTGACGTTATGCAGCGCCACCCGGCTCAGGGTAACGGGATAAGGCGTGGAGAGATTCAGCGGCCCGCTCTCTTCTTCTTCAACCGGCGCCGCTGGCGGCATCTTGCTGGTATCGATCGCCACATAGATATCGCGCAGAGAGATATCGTTGACGCACAGGCTGCTGTCCCACAGGCAGCGTAGCTTAACGCCCAGATGGAACTGGCCGGCGGTGACCGCCACGCCCGGCTGCTCAAAGCGCACGTTCTCCAGCGTCAGATCGCGCCAGCCGCCGGTGGCTTTACCGATTTCCAGCCCCGGGACCCAGCGATCGGCGGCTTTGATAACCAGATGCAGACCGGTCGTCGTCCCCACCAGGAATCCTACCGTCCCCAGCAGCAGCAGCAGAAAAATCAGTACGCCGAGGCTTATCTTCTTCCATAAACTCATAATTCAGGCCCCAGACCGATGTAAAACTGTAAACCGTGCTCTTCTTTGTCGCCGATCGGTCTGGCGATATCCAGCTTGATTGGCCCGACCGGAGACTGCCAGCGCACGCCGAGGCCGGCGCCGGTTTTAAAGTTGCTTTCGCGGATATCGCTTACCGCTTCGCCGCTATCGACGAACACCGCGCCCCACCACTTGCCGCTCACGTTGTACTGATACTCCAGCGAGCCGGTAGCCAGCTTCGAGGCCCCCATCAGCTTGCCGTCGTCATCTTTTGGCGAGATAGATTTGTATTTATAACCGCGAATGCTGCGGTCGCCGCCGGCGAAGAAACGCAGATCCGGCGGGACTTTGCTGAAGTTATCGGCCTCAATCCAGCCGAGGTTGCCGCGCACCACGAAGCGGTGGCGGTCATAAAGAGTGCGGATCCAGACGTCCTGCGCCTGCATCACAATAAAGTTAATATCCGAGCCCCACATGGTGTTGGAGTAGTCCACCGAATAGCGCTGCGAATCGCCCCAGGTCGGCATCAGGCCGCCGCGCGAACGGGTACGGTTCACCGACACGCCGGGATAGATCAGCATGGTGGTGTTGGTGACGTTGGCTTGGGTAAAGTGGTCAAGACTCCAGCGCAGGTTCAGCGCGCGCTGCCAGCCGCTCGACATCTCCCAGTAGCGCGAAACGGCCAGGGTGGTGGAGTCAGATTTGGTATCGTTGAGATCCGTACGTTTAAAGCCGCCCTGCATCAGGTAGTACTGCTCCAGGGGGCTTTTTAACAGCGGTACCTTGTAGCTGAAATCAAGCTGCTGTTCAGGGGCGGAAAGGCTGAGGCTGGAAGTGAGGCTGTGGCCGTAGGAGTTCATCCACGGCTTTCTCCAGGTGCCTTTGACGCGCGGCCCGACGTCGGTTGAGTAGCCGACCCCGGTTTCCACGGTGTTCTCTTTACGCGGAGAGACCACGCCCTGCAAAGGCAGCACTTTCGTCTGGCGGGACTTGTCAAACTGCGGCGCCACCACGACGGAGCTAAACCAGCCGGTTGCCGCCAGGCGGCGGTTAAGTTCGGCTAAATCCTGCGAGGTGTAGTAGTCGCCCTGCTTAAACGGCACCAGGTTTTGCAGATATTCGTCGCGAATTTGCGAGCCTTCAAAAGTGACCGGGCCAAAGCGGTAGCGCTCGCCGCTGTTGTAGTCGATATCCCAGAAGGCCTGATGCCGGTCGAGGGAAACGCCAAGCTGGCTTTTATTAAACTCGCTGTCAAAGTAGCCCTTACGCAGCGCAACCCGGGTCAGAGAGCTTTTAAAACTGTCATAATCACCGTGATTGAGGACCGTGCCGATCGCCGGGCGCGTGTTTAGCAAATCCAGATAGTCGCGATCGGTTCGGGCGCCGCCGCGTAAAATCACGTCAGTGCCGCCAATGCGCACCGGTTCGCCGGGCGTGACTTTGGCGATCAGCACCTGACGCCCCCTCGCCGGCGGCGGACGTAAATCAAAATCAATCGTGGGCTCGTAGTAGCCCAGCGCTTTCAGTCCTTCGCGGATAGCATCATCAACGCGCGCGCGAAAGCGCCGGTCCGGCGTGACTTCATCGCTCTGGATCGTAGAGAGTTGGGCGCGGACGTTTTTTTCCAGTTCCCCGGATAGTCCCTCAACCTGCAAACGCACGCTCGCTGCGCTGGCGACCCCGCTGACCAGCAAAACGCTGGCGATACATAACTGGCGGATTTGTAGCACTTTTTCTCCTGAATATCCTTGTTTCCCCCCGAAGGAAACGAAAGTGCCGCTCCACGGCTTAACAAAACCCTAACAACTAAGGGTTGAAAAATAGACGTTATCCCAAATAATTCTTATGTTTAAATCTAGACGTATTAAGCGCGTTTATTGTGTTCAAAGACACGCTTGGTTACAACCTTAACCACATTTTCTGTTTTGAGAGGCCCACCGTGAGTCTATTTGATAAAACGCATCTTGTCGCCCAAGCGGACGCGCTGCCGGGACGCAACACGCCGATGCCGGTGGCTACGCTCCACGCCGTCAATGGTCACTCGATGACCAACGTTCCCGCAGGAATGGAAGTCGCCCTGTTCGCCATGGGCTGCTTCTGGGGCGTTGAACGCCTGTTCTGGCAGCTGCCCGGCGTTTATAGCACCGCCGCTGGCTATACCGGCGGCTATACGCCCAACCCGACCTACCGCGAAGTCTGCAGCGGCGAGACTGGCCATGCTGAAGCCGTGCGCGTGGTCTACGATCCGCAGGTTATCAGCTATGAGCAGCTGCTCCAGGTATTCTGGGAAAATCACGACCCGGCGCAGGGCATGCAGCAGGGTAACGACCGCGGAACGCAGTATCGCTCCGCGATTTATCCGCTAACGCCTGAGCAGAGCGAGGCGGCGAAGGCCAGCCTGGCGCGTTTCCAGGCGGCAATGAATGAAGCCAACGACCCGCGCACTATCACCACCGAGATCGCGACGGCGAAGCCGTTCTACTATGCGGAAGACGATCATCAGCAGTATCTGCATAAAAATCCGTACGGATACTGCGGCATTGGCGGAATTGGGGTTTGTTTGCCGCCGCAGGCCTGATGCGGCTGCACCGTAGGGCAGGCCGCCGGATTGAATAATTTACGCTCTGGCGGCTTTACAGTACCTTACGCTATACTACGCCGTGCTATCGCCGGTCCAGAGCCTTCGGACCGGCTTTTTGTGAATTCCACTTAGCGTTATCCACTTCCCTTCCGAGGATCTGATCTCAACGGTCAGATAAGATATGTTAAACAGTATTTTAGTAATACTTTGTCTGATAGCCGTCAGTGCGTTCTTTTCGATATCGGAAATCTCGCTGGCCGCATCACGTAAAATCAAACTCAAGCTGCTGGCCGATGACGGCAACATCAACGCTCAACGCGTGCTGAAGATGCAGGAAAACCCCGGGATGTTCTTTACCGTGGTGCAAATCGGCCTCAACGCGGTAGCGATTCTCGGCGGTATCGTCGGCGATGCGGCATTTTCGCCGGCGTTTAATAGCCTCTTTAGCCGCTATATGTCCCCGGAGCTCTCCGAGCAGCTGAGCTTTATTATCTCCTTTACCCTGGTCACCAGCCTGTTCATTCTGTTTGCTGACCTGACTCCGAAACGCATCGGTATGATCGCGCCTGAAGCCGTCGCTTTACGCATCATCAACCCGATGCGCTTCTGCCTGTTTCTCTTCCGCCCGCTGGTGTGGTTGTTTAACGGCATGGCCAACAATATCTTCCGCCTGTTCAAAATTCCGATGGTGCGTAAAGACGACATTACCTCCGATGATATTTACGCCGTGGTGGAAGCCGGCGCGCTGGCAGGGGTGCTGCGTAAGCAGGAGCATGAGCTGATTGAGAACGTGTTCGAACTGGAATCGCGCACCGTGCCTTCATCGATGACCTCGCGTGAAAACGTCATCTGGTTCGATCTTCACGAAGATGAACAGAGCCTGAAGAATAAGGTCGCGGAGCATCCGCACTCCAAGTTCCTGGTCTGTAATGAAGATATCGACCACATCATCGGCTACGTTGATTCCAAAGACCTGCTGAACCGCGTGCTGGCAAACCAGAGTCTGGTGCTGACCGGCGGCGTGCAGATTCGCAATACGCTGATTGTCCCGGATACCCTGACGCTGTCTGAAGCGCTGGAAAGCTTTAAAACCGCCGGTGAAGACTTCGCCGTGATCATGAACGAATATGCGCTGGTGGTCGGGATTATCACCCTGAACGACGTGATGACCACCCTGATGGGCGACCTCGTCGGCCAGGGGCTGGAAGAGCAGATCGTCGCGCGCGATGAAAACTCCTGGCTCATTGACGGCGGAACGCCGATCGACGACGTGATGCGGGTGCTGGATATCGATGATTTCCCGCAGTCCGGCAATTACGAGACCATCGGCGGCTTTATGATGTTTATGCTGCGTAAAATTCCCAAGCGCACCGACGCGGTGAAATTCTCCGGCTATAAGTTCGAAGTGGTGGATATCGACAACTACCGCATCGATCAGCTGCTGGTGACCCGTATCGACAATAAGCCGACGGTGCTGGTGCCCAAGCTGCCGGATGCGGCCAACAGCGATAAAGAGTCAGCGTAAAACCGTTGACGAACCGACAAGGCGGATGAAAATCCGCCTTTTTTATTGTCCGAATGTGAGGCTGCTCACGCCCCTCGGGCAATAGCAGATTTTTACTGCTCCACAGCGAAACGTTCATGACTCCCCTCTGCGCAAAAAGGTAACTTTGCTCGCGTCTACACGATCATATTCCTGAATAAAGGAAGCGAGGGTTACCATGATAGAATCAAATAAAAATTACTATATAAGCTGTCTGTTCTTCCTGTTCTTCTTTATTGGCTGGGGATGCTGCTATCCTTATTTATCATTGTGGTTAACGGAAACCATCGGCATTAATTACACTGACGTCGGTCTGGTTTATTCCTTTACCGCGATTATTGCCGTTTGCGTTCAACCACTATTCGGTTTTATATCCGACAGGCTGGTCTATCGTAAAAACCTGATGTGGCTGCTGGCCATCATTATTACCCTCTTTGCCCCCTACTGGATCTACGTCTTTGCGCCATTATTAAAAGTTAACGTTTTTCTCGGGGCGCTGGCGGGCGGCATCTATATTGGCATGGCCTACGGCGCAGGCTGCGGTATTTGCGAAGCTTACATTGATAAAGTCAGCCGCGCTTCCGGTTTTGAGTTTGGTCGCGCCAGAATGTTTGGCGGCATTGGCGCGGCTATCGGCACCTTCGCGGCAGGCAAGCTCTACGGGATCGACCAGAACATGATTTTCTGGCTGGCCAGCGGTGCCGGCGTATGCCTGCTGGTCATTGTCTGGAAAATGCAGATTAGCGCGAATAAACAAGGCGCGATACACAGCAGTAAAGCCTCGCCGGTCACCCTGAGCGACGCCACCTCGCTGCTGAAAATGAAGAAATTCTGGTTCTTCGCGATCTACACGATCGGCGTCGGCGCGGTATATGAAACCTACGACCAGCAGTTCGCCATCTATTACAGCCACTTCTTTGAGAGCAAAGCGCGCGGCGCGGAAGTCTTCGGCTATTTAACCACAGGTCAGATTTTCCTTGATGCGGTAGTGATGTTTTTCGCCCCATGGTTCGTGAATAAAATCGGCCCGAAAAATGCTCTGCTGTACTGCGGAATGATTATGAGTCTGCGCATTATCGGCTCGGCCTGGGCTATCGGTCCGGTGTCCATTAGCCTGATTAAACTGCTGCACGGTTTTGAGAGCTCGGTATTACTCGTCGCCGCGCTGAAATATATTACGGCTAACTTCAACCCGCTGCTTTCGGCCACGGTTTATTTAATCGGCTTTCAGTTTTCGAAAAGCTTTAGCTCTATTTTCCTTTCTACCGGCATCGGTCATATGTACCAGAGCATGGGCTTTACCAGCAGCTATATCGTGCTCGGCGGTATCGCCCTGTGCTTTACCCTGATTTCATTTATTACGCTGGACAAAGCGCGCGCTTTTGCCCCGCAGCCGGCGCCCGCGCATTAATTTAAGGAGGTAACCTGTATGTCTGATTTATTTTATGGCGTGGCCTATTACGATGAATATATGCCGGAAGATCGGCTGGCGAAAGATATCGCCTTAATGCAGGAAACGGGCATTAACGTGGTGCGGATTGCCGAATCGACCTGGAGTACGCTGGAGCCCCGGGAGGGCGAATATAACTTCTACCATATCGACCGGGTGCTGAATGCCATGCATAAAGCGGGGATCGCGGTGATTATCGGCACGCCAACCTACGCCGTCCCGGCCTGGCTGGCGGCGAAGCACCCGGATATTCTGGTCACTACCGTCAACGGGCAGCAAAAATATGGCCCGCGCCAGATTATGGATATCGTCAACCCGACCTTTCGCCGCTATGCCGAAAAGATTATCCGTACGCTAATGGCGCACGTACAGCACCATCCGGCGATTATTGGCTGGCAGCTGGATAACGAAACCAAGCATTACGATAATATCGGCCGCCATATGCAGGAGGGTTTTGTACGCAGCCTGCGGGAAAAATACCCCGATCTTGACCGGTTGAATAACGATTTTGGTCTGGACTACTGGAGCAACCGCATCGATAGCTGGCAGGATTTTCCGCCGGTCGAAAACACTATCAACGCCAGCCTCGCCTGCGCGTTCTCCCGCTACCAGCGCCAGCAGGTGACGGAGTATCTCGCCTGGCAGGCGGAGATCGTGCGCGAATATGCCCAGCCGCATCAGTTCGTCACCCACAACTTCGATTTTGAATGGCGCGGCTACTCCTACGGCGTGCAGCCGCGAGTTGACCATTTTGCGGCGGCACAGACGCTGGATATTGCCGGTGTCGATATCTATCACCCGAGCCAGAAACACCTGACCGGGCGAGAAATCGCGTTTGGCGGCGCCATTACGCGTTCGCTAAAGCAGGGTAAGAATTACTTCGTGCTGGAAACCCAGGCGCAGGGCTTTGCCCAGTGGACACCTTATCCGGGCCAGCTGCGCCTGCAGGCTTTTAGCCACGTGGCATCGGGGGCGGCAATGGTCTCTTACTGGCACTGGCATTCGATTCATAACGCGTTCGAGACCTACTGGAAGGGGCTGTTAAGCCACGACTTCTCGCGCAACGCGACCTGGCAGGAGGCCACCACTATCGGGGCTGACTTTGCCCGCCTGTCGCCGCAGCTGGCGGAGCTGAAGGCAGAAAACGACGTCGCGCTGCTGATAAGCAATGAGGCGATGGACGCCCTTAACCAGTTCCGTCCCGGCGACGCGCAGGGCAATATTTATAACGATATTTTCCGCCGCTTCCACGATGCGCTGTACGACCACAATATCAGCCTCGATATTATCCACGACGTTAACGAGGAAACCGCGCGCTACCGCGCGCTGATCGTACCCGGACTCTACGCCGCCGATGATGGCCTGCTGACGCGCATCAACCGCTATATCGAGCAGGGCGGCAGAGCGCTGATCGGCTTTAAATCGGGCTTTAGCGATGAAAACGTGAAGGTGCGCAGCGGCGCGCAGCCGGGAATTTTGCGCGAGAGCTGCGGCGTGAGCTACAGTCAATTCACCCTGCCGGAAGAAACCACGGTAAGCGCCTGCAGCGCGGACATTGATTGCCGTCAAGACAATCAGGCCGAGCTGTGGATGGAGCTGCTGACGCCGGACGCCGGTACCCGTACGCTACTGCGCTATCAGCATCCGGCATGGGGCGACTATGCCGCCGCCACCGAGGCGGATTACGCTCAGGGTCGGGCGATTTACGTTGGCTTCCTGCCGCAGAAAACGCTGATTAGCCAGCTGTTCGATCGGCTGACCGCAGGACTGGATCTGCGTTCACGTACATCGGCCTACCGCTATCCGCTGGTGGTCAAAAAGATGCGCAACCGCGACGGCAACAGCATCCACTTCCTGTTCAACTACTCCGGCGAACCGCAGGCGTTTATCAGCGAGACATCGGGCAACGCGCTGTTGAGCGGGGAAAAAGTTAGCTGCGGCCAGCCGTTGCGCCTCAAAGCATGGGAATTTACTATCATCGAAAGTTAAGCGGGCGGCGGCGCTCGGGCGGGAGAAACGATGGAACTGGATATCAATGAGCTACTGAACTTCTCGCCATTGATGAAGACCTTTACCTTCAACGCCTGGGTCGTCGCCGGCTTTACCCCAATCACCCGCGGCTCAAAGCTGGACTACTACATAAACCGCCCGCAGGGGATGAAAGGTTACATCATCAATCTGACGCTTCGCGGCCAGGCGCGCGCGAAAGCGGGAGACGGCTCCCTTCTGTGTCGTGAAAACGATCTGCTGCTCTTCCCGCCCGGCGTTCCGCACCATTACGGACGGGATGAACACAGCGAATACTGGGATCATTTATGGATCTACTTCATCCCCCGGCCCTACTGGATAGACTGGCTAAAATGGGATCAAACGACCCACGGCATTGGTAAAACTACGGTCAACGATCCTGAGCAGCTGCAGAGTCTGCGCGATCTGTTCTATGAAGTTATCCGCCACCACTCCGCCTCCGCCCCGCTGTCGGAGGCGCTGGCGATGAATGCGCTGGAGCGCCTGATCCTGAACTGCTTTCAGCGACAGCCGATCAGCAACCGCCACGCCCACGACCCGCGGATTAACGCGGTGTGCGACTATCTTAACGAACATATTGCCCAGGAGATGAAGATCGAGACCCTGGCGGCGATGGTTTTTCTCTCCCCTTCGCGGCTGGCGCATTTGTTCAAAAATGAGCTGGGGCAAACGGTTTACGCCTGGCGCGAGGCGCAGCGCATCAACCGCGCGAGGTGGCTGATCCAGAGCACCTCCCTGCCGCTTAACAAAATCGCCCTGTCGGTAGGTTACGGAGACCCGGTCTATTTCACGCGCATTTTCCGTAAACATAACGGCATTCCCCCGGGCGAGTACCGTAAACGCTATGCGGAAATGAAGGGATAGGTCCAGAAACATCAACGGCTCCCTTAGGGAGCCGCCTTTTTACCGTGTAGTCATACCTCTTTTCAGGCTATGCCATCTCTGTTTGCAGACGGCTCACCTGGCGGTTGACTTCAGACATCACTGACAAATGCAGCTTGTCCTTAACCTTCGGGATAAGGATTTTGCCCTTATCAAACTCAAAAGCGCCAACGTCCTTGATATACAAACGTCCACGGAACAGGATCTTCACGTACTTCGCTACTTGTAGCGGGTTGTAGCGTTGGAAAATTTTCATTGTTGTCTCCTGCCAGGGTTACGCTCCTGTGGTGCCACAGTTAGCCCACGTACCGGAATCGCAAATTTTAATGCCCTGAAACTATAGTCCAGAATCTGAGTGATACCCAGTTTGTATAAGTTTATTTACCTTATGATGACAATAATTCAGAGTTTTCGTTTCAGGCATCCGATGAAGGTAGTATAAGTCGCCGATTTTAGACGGAATTGTGCGTCAACACGCAAACTGGCACCATCATTGCGGGTAATGCCCATAAATCGCACTTATGATTAAAGCAGACCAAGTGGTCGGATCACCTGCACAGATAATAAAAGGAAACACCATGACCCTACGTAGATTACTGGCCGTTTCATGTCTCCTGTTCCCGCTGATGGCGTCGGCGCATAACTTTGTCGATGGTCAGCGCGTTGCGCCGGTCGGCGTCGCGGATCGGGGGGAGCTGGTACTGAACAACGATAAGTTTAGCTATAAAAGCTGGAATAGCGCGCAGCTGGTGGGGAAAGTGCGCGTCGTGCAGCATATTGCCGGGCGCTCGTCGGCAAAAGAAAAAAACGCGACCCTGATTGAAGCGATTAAAAGCGCAAAGCTCCCGCACGATCGCTATCAAACCACCACAATCGTCAATACCGATGACGCTATCCCGGGTTCAGGCATGTTTGTCCGCAGCAGTATTGAGAGCAACAAGCAGCTCTACCCCTGGTCGCAGTTTATCGTCGACAGCAACGGTGTGGTCCGCAAAGCGTGGCAGCTTAATGAAGAGAGTTCGGCCATCGTGGTGCTGGATAAAGACGGCCGCGTACAGTGGGCTAAAGACGGCGCGCTTAGCCAGGAAGAGGTGCAGCAGGTGGTTGCCCTGCTGCACAAGCTGCTCAATAAATAGAGACCCGGAAGCCGGGGTTGAGGAACGATTCACGCGGCGTGTAATCAAGGGTACGCCCCTGCCAGTCGTGAACGTGCGCCCCGGCGGCGCTGGCGACCGCATGACCGGCCGCGGTGTCCCAGGTGGAGGTCGGCCCGAAGCGCGGATAAAGCTGGGCCTGCCCTTCGGCGACCAGACAGAACTTCAGCGATGAACCGATTGAGGTGGTCTGGTGTTCGCCAAGCTGCTCCAGATACTCCTGCAGCTCCGGGTCATTGCCGTGGGAGCGGCTAATCACCACCAGCGGCGGACGCGCATCGCGGACCTGAATCTGCTTGCGAACGCCGCACTCCTCTTTCCACGCTTTGCCCTTTTCCGCGCTGTACATCACCTTCATCACCGGCGCGTAGACCACGCCAAGGATCGGCTTCCCGTTTTCAATCAAGGCGATATTGACGGTAAACTCGCCGTTGCGCTTGATAAACTCTTTGGTGCCGTCCAGCGGGTCCACCAGCCAGTAGCGCTGCCAGTGCTGGCGCACCTCCCAGGCCGGCGGGTCCTCTTCCGACAGAACCGGAATATCGGGCGTCAGCGCCAGCAGGCCGCTGATAATCACCTTGTGTGCCGCAATATCCGCGGCCGTGACCGGAGAATCGTCCTTCTTGCTGGCAACGTCCATCGGCTGTTTTCCATCGTAAACTTCCATGATGGCATCGCCCGCGTTCCGTGCTAGCTGACATACTTGTTCTAACATTCTCCACCTCGTCTGGTTACAGTGGCGTTAACTCGTTGTTTTATTTATATCGCATCATTGTGAGTTCCGCTATCTGTGATAACGATGGCGGTTTCTTTCACCGCTTTTCTGGCATGATTCACATTTCTGTAAGCAACAGAATGTAAATACATTTTCTTCTGTGCCATTGCTCATAAAAAAGGACGCCACTGATGATTAAGTTTAGCGCAACGCTGCTGGCCACGCTGATCGCCGCCAGCGTAAATGCGGCGACGGTCGATTTGCGGATCATGGAAACCACCGATCTGCACAGTAATATGATGGACTTTGACTATTACAAAGACAGCGCCACGGAAAAATTTGGCCTGGTGCGCACCGCAACCCTGATTGAGAAAGCGCGCCAGGAAGCCAAAAACAGCGTGCTGGTCGATAACGGCGACGTTATTCAGGGCAGCCCGCTGGGCGACTATATGGCGGCGAAGGGACTGAAAGAAGGCGATGTTCACCCGGTCTACAAGGCGATGAATACCCTGGATTATGTCGTAGGTAACCTCGGCAACCACGAGTTTAACTACGGGCTCGGCTTCCTGCACAAAGCGCTGGCCGGGGCAAAATTCCCCTACGTGAACGCCAATATTATTGACGCCAAAACCGGCCAACCGATGTTTACGCCTTATCTGATTCAGGATACCCAGGTACAGGATAGCGACGGCAAAACTCAGACCCTGCGCATTGGCTATATCGGCTTCGTACCGCCGCAGATTATGACCTGGGATAAAGCCAATCTCAGCGGCAAAGTCACCGTCAATGACATTACCGCCACCGCGCGCAAGTTTGTCCCGGAAATGCGTGAGAAAGGCGCGGACGTGGTGGTGGTCATTGCCCACTCCGGCCTCTCCGCCGACCCGTATCAGGCCATGGCGGAGAACTCCGTTTACTATTTAAGCCAGGTGCCTGGGGTCGATGCCATTATGTTCGGCCACGCGCACGCCGTCTTCCCGAGCAAAGATTTTGCCGGTATCAAAGGCGCAGATATCACGAAAGGTACGCTGAACGGCGTACCGGCAGTGATGCCGGGCATGTGGGGCGATCACCTTGGGGTGGTCGATCTGGTTCTGAACAACGACAGCGGTAAATGGCAGGTCAGCGCAGCGAAAGCCGAAGCGCGGCCGATCTACGATGCGGTGGCGAAGAAATCGCTGGCGGCAGAAGACAGCAACATGGTGGCGGTACTAAAAGCCGACCATGACGCCACCCGCGAGTTTGTCGGCAAACCGATTGGTCAATCCTCGGATAATATGTACAGCTATCTGGCGCTGGTGCAGGACGATCCGACCGTGCAGGTGGTCAATATGGCCCAGAAGGCCTACGTTGAGCACTATATTCAGGGCGACCCGGATCTGGCGAAACTACCGGTACTCTCCGCCGCCGCGCCGTTTAAAGTCGGCGGACGCAAAAATGACCCCGCCAGCTTTGTTGAAGTGGAAAAAGGGCAGCTCACCTTCCGCAACGCCGCCGACCTCTACCTGTATCCCAACACCCTGGTGGTAATGAAAGTCAGCGGTAAAGAGGTTAAAGAGTGGCTGGAGTGCTCCGCCGGGCAGTTCAATCAGATTGACCCCAGCAGCAGCAAGCCGCAGTCGCTGATTAACTGGGACGGCTTTCGCACCTACAACTTCGATGTCATCGATGGCGTGAACTACCAGATCGATATCACCCAGCCGGCGCGCTATGACGGCGAATGTCAGCCCGTAAATCCGCAGGCCGAGCGAATTAAAAACCTGACCTT
This sequence comes from Klebsiella sp. JN_Kp126, assembly GCF_033843325.1. Lineage (NCBI taxonomy): Bacteria > Pseudomonadati > Pseudomonadota > Gammaproteobacteria > Enterobacterales > Enterobacteriaceae > Klebsiella > Klebsiella sp. JN_Kp126. The sequence goes on from NZ_JAWXQV010000056.1 coordinate 79,207, forward strand.
TAACGGCAAGCCAATCGATCCGAACGCCACTTTCCTCGTCGCCACCAATAACTACCGCGCTTACGGCGGTAAATTCCAGGGCACCGGCGAGGATCATATCGCGTTCGCCTCGCCGGATGAAAACCGCTCGGTGCTGGCGGCGTGGATTGGCGCGGAGTCGAAGAAAAACGGCGAGATCCATCCGGCGGCGGATAACAACTGGCGCCTGGCGCCGATCCACAGCACCGTACCGCTAGATATTCGCTTTGAAACCTCACCAGGCGATAAGGCCGCGGCGTTTATCAAAGAGAAAGCGCAATACCCGATGCGCCAGGTGGCTACCGACGATATCGGCTTTGCCATTTATCAGCTGGATTTGAGTAAATAATTGCCGGTTCCCCGGTTGTGCTGCGCTTACCGGGGCTATCCTGGCATCATCCTCAGGCTACCTGTTCGTGGTTCGCCAGAACCGCGGGCAGGTTCAGCTCAATCCAGTCCGCCAGCGCCGCCACCTTCTCGCTCACCTGCTCACCGAGCGGAGTCAGACTATATTCAACGTGCGGCGGTACCACCGGGTACGACACGCGGTTAAGAAAGCCATCCTGCTCCAGCGCCTGGAGCGACTGGGCCAGCATCTTTTCGCTGACGCCGCCGATCTTACGCCGCAGATCGCTAAACCGATGGGTGCCATCGCGCAGGGACACCAAAATCAGTACGCCCCAGCGGCTGGTCACGTGCTTGAGCACTTCCCGCGAGGGGCACTGTTCGGCAAACAGGTTGCCGTTGCGTAGCTGCTCGCTCAGCGTCAGATTCGCCATATTCATACTTACCTTTTTGTACGTACTTACTAAAAGTTAGTTAAGGTGTTAGCTTACCACAACTGCCAATGAACACGAAGGAGAAGACCTATGATCGCAATTACCGGCGCAACCGGCCAGCTTGGCCAGCACGTCCTGGAAAATCTGTTAACTACCGTCCCCGCAGGCCAGGTTGTGGCTATCGTGCGCAACCCGGCGAAGGCTGAATCGCTGAGCCAAAAGGGCGTAGTGGTTCGTCAGGCCGACTACAGCGATGAAGCCGCGCTGACCGCCGCCCTGCAGGGCGTGGACAAACTGCTGCTGATCTCGTCCAGCGAAGTCGGCCAGCGCGCCGTCCAGCACCGCAACGTGATTAACGCGGCGAAAGCCGCCGGCGTGAAATTTATCGCCTACACCAGCCTGCTGCACGCCGATACCTCCCCGCTGGGGCTGGCGGATGAGCATATCGCCACCGAGAAAATGCTCGCCGACTCCGGCATTGCGTATGCCCTGCTGCGCAACGGCTGGTACACCGAAAACTACCTTGCCAGCGCGCCGCCGTCGATTGAACATGGCGTATTTATCGGCGCGGCCGGTAACGGCAAAATCGCCTCCGCCACCCGCGCGGACTACGCCGCCGCCGCCGCTCGCGTTATCGCCGAAGAGGGCCATGCCGGAAAAGTGTATGAACTGGCGGGTGATGAGGCGTGGACGCTGAGCGAACTGGCCGCTGAGCTGAGCAAACAAAGCGGTAAAAACGTGGTGTATCAAAACCTCAGCGAAGCCGATTTCGCCGCCGCGCTGAAGGGCGTCGGGCTACCTGCCGGTCTGGCGGATATGCTGGCGGATTCTGATACCGGCGCGTCCAAAGGCGGTCTGTTCGACGATAGTCGCACCCTGAGTAAGCTCATCGGTCGCCCAACCACGACGCTGGCAGAGAGCGTCAAAGGCATTCTGTAACTGTTACATAGTGGTTAATTTTTGTAGCATCCCGGCGGGCCATCCTCAATAATGCACGGATGTCCGTCGGGAGCTATCGCATGCAAGGCGTACCAGAACAGTTCAGTGATGAAAGAGACAGCGCGCGCTTTCGCCATCTGGCGCAGCTGCCCGGCGTTGAGTTGTACCATGCCCATATCTCCCGCTACGCCTTTGAACCGCACACCCATGAAGCTTTTGGTATCGGCGCGATAGAGCTCGGCGCCGAGCGTTTTCGCTATCGCGGCAGCCAGCACGTGGCTTCGGTTAACTCTATCGTCACCATGAATCCCGATGAACTGCACACCGGCGAGGCGGAGACCGCCGACGGCTGGCGCTATCGGATGATTTATCTTGACCCGGATACGCTGGAAGAGGTGACCGGCGTGCGCCACTGGTGGTTCAGCGAGGTGGTGCGTCAGGATCCCCTGCGCTCCCGGCAAATCGGCAATCTCATCTACGGCCTGTGGCATACTGACGATCCGCTGGTGCAGCAGGGTCTGCTGCTGGATTTGATCGATACCTTCCGCCCGTTTGCCCATCACGCCGCTGCGCTGCCCGAAGCCCGCCACCGCTTCGAGCGGGTGCGCGACTATCTGCACGATAACTATATGCGTACGGTGACCCTCGATGAGCTGGCGCAGGTAGCGGCGCTGAGCCCGTACCATTTCCAGCGCCAGTTCAAAGCGCACTTCCACGTTACGCCGCACCAGATGCTGATGGCGATTCGCCTGTGGCGCGCTAAAGCGTTTCTCACCCACGGCATGCCCGCCGCCGACGTCGCTCTCGCCGCCGGGCTGACCGACCAGTCGCACCTGACGCGCGCGTTCACCCGCCGCTACGGCATTACGCCGGTGCGTTATCAAAAGCAGGTTCTCCCGCGCTAATGCGCAACCTCATACAATATTCCCGCTTTTGGCTCGCCTACACTGTCGGCAACGAAAAGAGTAATGGAAGGCGTGATGATTAGTGGTGTGCTGTATGCCCTGCTGGCAGGGCTGATGTGGGGATTGATATTCGTGGGTCCTTTACTGGTGCCGGAATACCCGGCGGTTTTACAGTCGATGGGGCGCTATCTGGCGCTAGGGCTGATCGCCCTGCCGCTGGCCTGGCTGGGCCGCGCGCGGCTGCGCCAGCTCACCGGGAAAGACTGGTGGACGGCGCTGGGGCTGACCATGATGGGCAACTTAATCTATTACGTCTGCCTGGCCAGCGCGATTCAGCGTACCGGCGCGCCGGTATCGACGATGATTATCGGCACCCTGCCGGTCGTGCTGCCGGTTTTCGCCAACCTGCTCTATAGCCAGCGCGACGGCAAGCTGCCGTGGCGACGCCTGTTCCCGGCGCTGGTCTGTATTGCCCTCGGCCTGGCGTGCGTCAATATCGCCGAGCTGCATCAGGGCTTACCCGATTTCAGCCCGTGGCGCTACGGCTCCGGTATCGCGATGGCGCTGATCTCGGTGGTGTGCTGGGCCTGGTACGCGCTGCGCAACGCCCGCTGGCTGCGGGAAAATTCGGATAAACCGCCGATGATGTGGGCCACCGCGCAGGCGCTGGTGACCCTGCCGGTATCCCTGGCCGGATACCTTATCGCCTGCGGGTGGCTGCACGGCCAGCACGCGGACTTTCCGCTCCCCTTCGGCCCGCGCCCGGCGGTGTTTGTCACCCTGATGCTGGCGATCGCTATCTTCTGTTCATGGGTCGGCGCGTGGTGCTGGAACGTTGCCAGCCAGCGTCTGCCAACGGTGATCCTCGGGCCGCTGATCGTCTTCGAAACCCTTGCCGGACTGCTGTATACCTTTATTCTGCGCCAGAGCCTGCCCCCGCTTCTCACCTTCAGCGGTATCCTGCTGCTGGTGCTCGGCGTGGTGTCCGCCGTGCGTGCCCGCCCGGAAAAGCCCGCGCTGCAGGAGCTGGTCAGCGAGAAAAAATAGCCTGGTATCCTAAAGGGGTATTCCCAGGAACATAAGATGCATTTAAAATACAACTTATGTTCTTGATGACGAGGTAACTGCTATGGCTTTCCGTGACCAACCTTTAGGCGAGCTGGCGCTGACGATTCCGCGCGCCTCCGCGCTGTTCCGTCAATACGATATGGACTACTGCTGCGGCGGCAAACAGACGCTGGAGCGCGCGGCGTCGCGCAAAGAGCTGGACGTCGCGGTGATTGAAGCCGAGCTGGCCAAACTGGCGGAAGTGCCGGTAGAGCGCGACTGGCGGGCTGCGCCCTATGCGGAAATCATCGATCACATTATCGTTCGCTATCACGACCGGCATCGCGAGCAGCTGCCGGAGCTGATTTTACAGGCCACTAAAGTCGAGCGCGTTCACGCCGACAAGCCCAACGTTCCGAAAGGCTTAACCAAGTATCTGACCATGCTGCACCAGGAGCTTTCCAGCCATATGATGAAAGAGGAGCAGATTCTGTTCCCGATGATCAAACAGGGCATGGGAACGCAGGCCGGCGGTCCTATCAGCGTCATGGAAAGCGAGCATGATGAAGCGGGCGAGCTGCTGGAGGTGATTAAGCACATCACGCAGAACGTGACGCCGCCGGCGGAAGCCTGCACTACCTGGAAAGCGATGTACAACGGCATCAACGAGCTGATTGATGACCTGATGGAGCACATCAGCCTTGAAAATAACGTACTGTTCCCGCGTGCCCTCGCCGGAAAGTAAATAAAAAGGCGCCCGCAGGCGCCCTCGACATTGTCAGTCTTATTGGCCACCCCGGGTGGCCTTTTTTATGACGGACCGTTGCAAGCAACGTTAAAAACCGCTGCCGAAGATTTTTTATTTCGCCAGGCGCTTCTTGCCGGCAAACAGCCAGCCCGCGCCGAGCAGCACAAACCACAGCGGGGTCACCATCAGCGCTTCGCGGGTATCGGCTTCCAGCGTCAGCAGGACCAGCACAAAGACGAAGAATGCCATGCACACCCAGCACATCAGTTTGCCCAGCGGCATCTTATATTTGGACTGCTCATGCAGCTGCGGACGCTTTCTGCGATAGGCCAGATACGAGCACAGGATAATCGTCCAGACGAACATAAACAGGATCGCCGACACCGTGGTAATCATGGTAAACGCCGCGATCACGCTTGGATTGACCATCAGCATGACTACGCCGCCCAGCAGACACATACAGGAGAAGGTCAGGCCTTTTGCCGGTACCGCGCGCTTCGACAGCTTGGCGAACATTTTCGGCGCCTGTCCGTCCTGCGCCAGACCGAACAGCATACGGCTGGTGGAGAACACACCGCTGTTAGCGGAAGAGGCCGCCGAGGTCAGCACCACGAAGTTGATCAGGCTTGCCGCCGCCGGCAGCCCGACCAGCACAAACAGCTCAACGAACGGGCTCTTTGACGGCACGACGGAGCTCCACGGCGTCACTGACATAATCACGATCAGCGCAAAGACGTAGAACATAATGATGCGGATTGGAATCGAGTTAATCGCCCGCGGCAGGGATTTCTCAGGATCTTTGGTTTCCGCCGCCGTGGTTCCCACCAGTTCGATGCCCACAAAGGCGAAGACCGCTATCTGGAAGCCGGCAAAGAATCCGCTGATGCCTTTCGGGAACCAGCCGCCGTCATTCCACAAATGGGCGAAAGAGGCCTCTACACCGGTCGGTGACTGGAAGTGCATCATCACCATCACCAGGCCGACGACAATCAGCGCCACGATAGCGACAATTTTGATCATCGCAAACCAGAACTCCATCTCGCCGAACATCTTCACGGTGGCGAGGTTAAGGCCCAGCAGCAGCAGGATGACCGCCAGCGAGGCGACCCAGTCGGAGAGTCCCGGGAACCAGAACTGCGCGTAGGCGGTGATCGCCACCACGTCCGCCATCCCGGTTACCACCCAGCAGAACCAGTAGGTCCAGCCGGTAAAATAGCCTGCCCAGGGGCCCAGCAGGTCGGCGGCAAAATCGCTGAACGACTTGTATTCGAGATTCGACAGCAGCAGTTCGCCCATGGCGCGCATGACGAAAAACAGCATAAAGCCGATGATCATATAAACAAAAATAATTGACGGCCCGGCAAGGCTGATGGTTTTGCCTGAGCCCATAAACAGCCCGGTGCCAATCGCACCACCGATAGCAATAAGCTGAATATGCCGGTTAGTGAGATTTCGCCGCAGCGATTGTTCAGTCGGAGCCTGTTCGTCGGCAGCGACTTTGACCTGATCTACCATGTGATTTTTTCCTGTTGTACCTGTCTGTGTTGTTCGGGCTCTACTGGCCCTTCATTCGTATTAACCCCGGAACGAGGGTTTATCGATATTAGGTAAGAATCGGAGGGATGAATACTATGATTTAGATATAATGTTAATTTTATGTTTAAAGTGAGTGTTATATCACTCCGGTTACGCGAAACAGCTCACAAAAATACACCCATTAAGCAGATATGCAATATAAAGCTCCACCAAACGCTCAACTTAAGGGTTTTACACTATTTAAAGCGGCTCCCTCCCCCGTACGGGAGAGGAAGCACCTGCTGTTTAGATAATATCCAGCAGTTCAACTTCAAAAATCAGGGTGCTGAACGGAGGAATGGATGCGCCCGCGCCGCGCTCGCCGTAGGCCAGGCTGTGCGGAATCGTCAGTTCCCATTTGGAACCCACCGGCATCAGAGTCAGCGCTTCAATCCAGCCGCCGATCACCCCGGTCACCGGGAATTCAGCCGGTTCGCCGCGCGCAACGGAGCTATCGAAGACGGTGCCGTCGATCAGCTTGCCGGTGTAGTGAACGCGAACGCGATCAGTACGCGCCGGGATCGGGCCTTCGCCCTGGGTCAGAACGCGGAACTGCAGGCCAGACTCGGTGCTGTTCACGCCTTCGCGCTCGCGGTTTTCTTCCAGGTATTTCTCACCATCCGCGGCCATTTCCTGGAAACGCTCGCGACGCACGGCGTCAGCGCGTTCGTGGATTTCGCGCAGCGCGCGGTGAACGGCTTCCACCGGCACCTGCGGCTGTTGACCTTCCAGCGCGTCAGCAATACCCGCGACCAGCGCTTCCGGCAGCAGCCCCTGCAGGCCAGATTCGCTCAGCTGTTGTCCAACCTGCAAGCCGATACCGTAACTTGCCTGTGCTTCGATCGTGTCAAAAGTTGGGGTTGCCATCTTTGTTCCTTTTTTGGTGGGGATTCTCATGCTCCCGGGCCTTCAAATTGCGAAAGGCGGCGAGCGGAGAAAAGAGGTGGGAAGCATATCAGCCATAGCACGACGGGTAAAACTTTGTCGCCTGGATGATGACAAATCTAAGGGAAACAGAAACAATAGAGAGATAAGGTTAACCTCACGAAACATAGCTTTGTCTCGTCCTTCAGGAAGTTAGCCATCTATACTCTAGAGAGAGCAGGATAAAAATATGCGGAGCAGGAGGAAAGCCATGCCCGGGCGCTTTGAACTGACATCTACCCTGGCGAAGATCTGGCACGCCCCGGATCATTTTCGCCTCATGGATCCGCTACCGCCGATGCACCGCCGCGGCATCATTGCCGGGGCGCTGCTGGTAATTATCGGCGTTCTGCTCCCTTCCGAGGATAACAGCAGCCCGGTTCAGGCCAGCCGCGAGGCGAATCTCAACCTGCAATCCCAGTCGCAGCCCTCTTCCGGCAATCAGGCGGTCCCGCTGCCGCCCATCACCAACACGCCGCCGGTCAACGATGCCGATCAGGTGGCGCCGGTCGCACCGGAGCCGATTCAGGATGAGCAGCCGGATCAGCCGCAGCAGCAGCAGACCGCATCTCAGCCTTATCAGGAGCCGCAGTCGACTCCCGGCATCGAGCAGCAGTGGCGGACCTACCGTATTGAATCGGGGAAAACTCTCGCGCAGCTGTTCCGCGACCACAACCTGCCGCCGACCGACGTTTACGCCATGGCCCAGGTGGAAGGCGCCGGTAAACCGCTAAGCTCACTGCAGACCGGGCAGACGGTCCAGATCCGTCAGAACGCCAGCGGCGTGGTCACCGGGCTGACTATCGATACCGGCGGCGGCCAGCAGGTGCTGTTTACCCGCCAGTCGAACGGCAGCTTTATTCGCGTCCGTTAAGGCCTCACGGCCGGGTAGCTTACCCGGCCTGCTGTGGCGATTTCCCGGATGTTGTCCCCGGCTTATTCACCCACCAGATCCCGGCGCACACCAGCGCCAGCGCAACCGCATATTTCAGTTCAAGAATATTCTCGCCGAGGAAGATGGCCGACAGTACGGTGCCGGCGACCGGGACCACAAAGTTGAACGGCGCAATCATGCTCACCCGGTTATGCTTGAGCAGCACGCTCCATAGCGCAAAGGCGATGGAAGAGAGCAGCGTCAAATAAGCCAGAACCAGCGCAGCAGCGGCGCTGTGAACCTCAAGGGTGCCGCCGGTCAGATAGCCGCCGCCGACCAGTACCAGGCCGCCAAACGCCAGCTGCCAGCCGGTCATCACCGTCGGGTCAACCGTCTGCGAAATGCGCTTCCCGTACAGCGTCGCCGCCGACAGGATAAACGCCGCCAGCACCACAAAGCCGTCACCCTGCCAGACAAAGCTAAAATCGCTCAATGAACGATTAACGTTCACCAGCATTACGCCGGCAAAGCCGACAATACAGCCGATGGCTTTGTTGTAGCTCAGCCTGTCATTCTGATAGATAAAGTGCGCCAGCAGAACGCTGAAGAAGGTACCGGTGGCGTTCATAATCGATCCCTTCACGCCGGTGGTAAACGCCAGGCCAACGTAGAAGAAAACGTACTGGATAGAGGTTTGCGTGACGCCAAGTATCGCCAGCTGCCCGCACTGACGGGGATTCAAGCGGGCAATCGGCTTACGCTGCGCCAGCGCGAAGAGCAGCAGCAGCGCGCCGGCAAACAGAAAGCGATAGCCAGCAAAGACGATTTTAGACGGCACATCATCAGTGGCAATCTGAAACAGTTCATAGCCGCTTTTAATCGCCGGATAGGAGCTTCCCCACAGCAGACAGCAGAGGGTTGCGCAGGCATAAGCCACTTTCTTGCGGGAAAAAATCGAGGGTGCGTCCATTCACTTCACCAGAAATAAAATAGTGTTTTATTTTATTATCCAGAAAGTTGCTAAGAATAGCCACCATACCAGGAAAAGATTCGACAAAGACAGAAAAGCAAAACGCCGGCACAAGGCCGGCGTCTCGACGTGAGTTGAGTAAAAAATTACTCAGCTACAACGTTAACAACCAGTTTAGCGAAAACTTCGCTGTGAACCTGGAAGTCCACTTCGTGCTCACCGGTGGTGCGCAGAACGCCGTTCGGCAGACGAACTTCGCTCTTAGCAACGGCAACGCCAGCTGCAGTTACAGCGTCAGCGATGTCGCGAGTACCGATGGAACCGAACAGTTTACCTTCGTCGCCAGATTTAGACGCGATGGTAACGGTGCCCAGTGCGTTGATTGCTTCAGCACGTGCGTTAGCAGCGCCCAGAACTTCGGCCAGTTTGGCTTCCAGTTCAGCACGGCGTGCTTCGAAGAATTCAACGTTTTTCTTGGTAGCAGGAACAGCTTTACCCTGTGGTACCAGGAAGTTACGAGCATAGCCCGCTTTAACGTTAACCTGATCACCCAGGCTACCCAGGTTTGCTACTTTATCAAGCAGAATAACTTGCATTACCTTATCCTCTCAAAGTCGTATTAATGGACCGTGACCGATTACTGATGACGATCAGTGTACGGCAGCAGGGACAGGTAGCGAGCGCGTTTGATAGCGCGTGCCAGCTGACGCTGATATTTTGCACGGGTACCGGTGATACGGCTCGGGACAATCTTACCGCTTTCGGTGATGTAGTTTTTCAGCGTAGCGATATCTTTATAGTCGATCTCTTGAACGCCTTCCGCGGTGAAACGGCAGAACTTGCGACGACGGAAATAACGTGCCATATGGCTAGTCTCCAGAATCTATCAATTCAATCTGCTCGGCATGCAGAACCATTTTGCTCAAGCCGTTCTTTGCCTTGTGGCAAGAGATGAACCCTCGAACGATTACTGCGCTACCGACCGTTATACTGTGAGTAATGGCCTGGTTCTGGTGTCCGCTGATTATCACGGGCATCTGGCACCATGCCTGCCGGTGAAAACCGGCTTCCTCCTGCACTGAACGATGCTCAAGCACGAACTGGCAGTGTGGAATTCCTGACGGGCTGACCTTACGAAGTGGAGTCCTGCATACAATGCCGGACAGCTCCAGACGGTTGGTCATCAGGATTACTCTTCAGAATCCCCAGCTTCAGAATCATCTGCGGTTTCGTTGGCGAAATCTTCGCGACGCTCACGGCGCTCGTCTTTCGCTTTAACCATCGGAGATGCTTCGGTAACAGCGTGCTTAGTACGCATTACCATGCTGCGGATAACGGCGTCGTTGAAGCGGAAGTTAGTTTCCAGCTCATCGATCGCTTCCTGCGGCGCTTCAACGTTCAGCAGAACGTAGTGAGCTTTGTGCAGTTTGTTGATCGGATAAGCCAGCTGACGGCGGCCCCAGTCTTCCAGACGGTGGATCGTACCTTCTGCTGCAGTGATTGCACCAGTGTAACGTTCGATCATGCCCGGAACCTGTTCGCTCTGGTCAGGATGGACCATAAAAACGATTTCGTAATGACGCATCGAATTGCTCCTTACGGATTATTCAGCCTCCTGTCTGGGTCAGCCGCGGCCCATGGAGGCAAGGAACGTGTTAAAGGGCGGCTGAAAAATTGACGCGTCATAATACGGGCGAGCGGGGTTTAAGACAAGTGAATTGTGCAAATAATTCGCACTTAGCGCGAAGTGGCCTTAAGCCGGTGATTTAAAATTAATCAACGGCGGAAGCGACAATTTTTTGAACAACTGCATCAGAAATGGTCGCGATACGCCAGACAGGCAGAGATTACACTTAGATCAGAAGCAATCCATACCCCAGGGAAGCGGGTGAACGTCAGGAGCGTCATAAGGAGGTAGGTGATGAAATACATCCTCATAACCATGATGGCAGCGCTTTTGTTGAGCGCCAACGCGCTGGCTGCTATTAAAATCGATGCCCGCCAGGCCCGCAACATGGACGATGTGCAGAGCCTCGGCGTTATCTATATCAACCACAACATCGCCACCGAGCAGGAAGCCGACCAGGCGCTTAGCCAGCAGAGCGATGCTCAGGGAGCGAAGTACTTCCAGCCGATCCTCATTCATGAACCGGGAAGCGACGGCGCCATTCACGCCAGTGCCGCCATTTACCGCTAGTTTTCCCGGATCGTTGGCTTCTTCCCGTTGCAGGGGGAAGCCAGCGATGGCATTGCCCGGCGGTCATACCCGCACAATCGCGCCTTAATGCAATTGAGAATTATTTTTTCTCGTGACTTATCAGCGCCAGCGTAACCTGATTTAATCACTCTTTAACCGCATGATTATCCGGAGTGCTTCATGGTTCCGCGTTTTGCCACGCTAAGCCGTATCCCAAAAGGGGTTTGGGTTCTTGGCGGCGTTAGCCTGCTGATGGATGTTTCCTCGGAAATGATCCACAGCCTGCTCCCTCTATTTATGGCCACCACGCTGGGAGCCAGCGTCATTATTATCGGCATTATCGAAGGCGTCGCGGAAGCCACCGCGCTGATACTGAAGGTGTTTTCCGGCGTCATCAGCGATTATGTCGGCAAGCGTAAAGGGCTGGCGCTGCTCGGCTATGGCCTGGGTGCGCTGAGCAAGCCTCTTTTCGCCATCGCGCCCACCTCAGGCGTGGTGTTTAGCGCCCGGATGATCGACCGCGTGGGCAAAGGGATACGCGGCGCGCCGCGGGATGCTCTGGTCGCCGACGTCACCCCGCCGGAAATTCGCGGAGCCGCCTACGGGCTGCGCCAGTCGCTGGATACCATCGGCGCTTTTCTGGGGCCGCTGCTTGCCGTCGCGCTGATGTTTGTCTGGGATAACGATTTCCAGTCTATTTTTTGGGTCGCGGCGATCCCCGCCGTTCTCTCTATCGCTTTACTGGGCTTTGGATTAAAAGAGCCCAAGACGGCGGTCGTCCAGAAACGCACTAACCCCCTGCGCCGCGAGAATCTCAAGAAGCTTTCCGCCGCCTACTGGTGGGTGGTGGCTATCGGCTCGATTTTTACCCTTGCCCGCTTCAGCGAAGCCTTTCTGGTCCTGCGCGCCCAGCAGATGGCGATCCCGCTGTTCGCTATTCCGCTGGTGATGGTCGCCATGAATCTGGTTTACAGCCTGACCGCCTATCCATTCGGGAAACTATCGGACAGCATGAGCCACAGCAAAATGCTGCAGTGGGGCCTGCTGGTGCTGATCGCCGCCGATATCGTGCTGGCGCTCAGCAGCCACTGGAGCACGCTTTTAGCCGGCGTCGCGCTGTGGGGTATTCATATGGGCATGACGCAGGGTCTGCTGGCGGCGATGGTGGCGCACACCGCCCCGCCTGAACTGCGCGGAACAGCGTTCGGGATGTTCAACCTGATGAGCGGCATCGCCCTGCTGCTGGCCAGCGCCGGTGCGGGCGTGCTGTGGGAAGTTCTGGGCGCCGCCTCGACGTTTTACGCCGGCGCGATAATCTGCGTTGTGACGCTGGTTGGCATGCGCTGCATGCCGTCGGCTTATCAGCAAAACTAAAAATGGCTCCGGAGCAGACCGGTTGATTCATCATAAAGATGAAATGCTCCGGAGCACCTGTTTCACTTTTGCCCGTAATAGGCATCTGGCCCGTGCTTGCGCATAAAATGCTTGTCCATCAGCCAGCTATCGATGGGCTTCAGCTGCGGGTTGATCGCGCGAGCAATCCACGCCATCCGCGCCACCTCTTCCATCACCACCGCGTTATGCACCGCATCGTGCGCATCCTTGCCCCAGGCAAAAGGCCCGTGCTGATAGACCACGATGCCCGGCGTATGCAGCGGCTCAACGTCACCCAGCGTTTCGATAATCACGTGGCCCGTGTTCAGCTCATAAGCCTCCGCCACTTCCTGCGCGCTTAACGCCCGGGTGCAGGGAATGTCGCCAAAGAAGTAGTCCGCGTGGGTCGTCCCCAGAGCGGGAATAGCCAGACCCGCCTGCGCCCAGGCCGTCGCGTGCGTCGAGTGGGTATGCACCACGCCGCCAAGGCTCGGATAGCGGCGATACAGCGCCAGATGCGTGGCGGTATCGGAAGAAGGACGATAGCGTCCTTCCACCACGTTCCCTTCGAGATCCACGACCACCATATCGTCCGCTTTCATGGTCTCGTAGGCGACGCCGCTGGGCTTAATCGCCACCAGCCCGCGTTCGCGGTCGATAGCGCTGACGTTACCCCAGGTAAAAGTGACCAGGCCGTAGCGCGGTAAATCCATATTGGCGTCGAAAACCTGCCGTTTCAGCGTTTGCATTATGCCACCTCCAGCAGACCGGCGCTGGCCATCCGCGCCTTCACCCAATCGCGCGCTTTCGCGACCTCGGCGGCCGGATCGTCGGTCGTTTCGCTCCACATTTCAATTAGATACGGGCCGCAGTAGCCCGTCTGCTTGAGCGTTTCGAAACAACGTTCAAAATCGACGACGCCTTCGCCGAACGGCACGTTTTTAAATACGCCGGGTTTCGTGTCTTTTATATGCACCGCCACGATATGCCCCATCCCGGCCTGAAGCTCCATCTGTACGTCGTTATCCCAGGCGGAAAGGTTGCCGATGTCCGGATAGAGCTGGAACCACGGATTATTCAGGTAGTGGGCGTAGCCCAGCGCCTTGCTGATCGAGTTCATCAGCGGGTAGTCCATAATTTCCATCGCCAGCGTTACCTGTGCGCGGCTGGCCATTTCAACGCTCTCTTTTAGCCCATCGCGGAAACGACGGCGCGTCTCGTTATTGGCTTCCTGGTAGTAGACGTCGTAGCCCGCCAGCTGGATTACGCGAATCCCCACATCCTGCGCCAGCCGAATCGCTTTGCGCATAATCTCCAGGCCCTGCGCCCGTACCGCGTCGTCTTCGCTACCGAGCGGGAAGCGCCGATGGGCGCTCAGGCACATTGAGGGCACGCGCACCCCGGTTTCCGCAATCGCGTTAACCAGCGCGAAGCGCTGCTCCCGGCTCCAGTCGAGCCGGGCCAGGCGGTCATCAGTTTCATCGACCGACATTTCGACGAAATCAAAACCGAGCGCCTTAGCCAGCCGCAGACGTTCCAGCCAGCACTCCCCGGCGGGGAGCGCTTTTTCATAGATGCCGAGCGGAATAGGTTTCGACAGCATAGCCGCTCCTTAGCCCCACAGCTGGGCGATCGAACGTTTGAACTGCCGCGCGGCTTCCACCGGGGAAGCGGCGTCGCGAATGCTGCGGCCGGCGATAAAGACGTGGATCGGAATCCCCTGGAACAGCGGCAAATCCTCCAGCGCCAGGCCGCCGGTGACGGTGACTTTAAAGCCCATCCCGGACAGGCGTTTGATCGCGCTGATATCCGCCTCGCCCCACGCTACGCCAGCGGCCTGGGCATCACGGCTGCGGTGATAAACCACCTGCTGAACGCCAGCTTCACGCCACTCCTGCGCCTGCTCCCAGGTCCAGTAGCCGGTCAGTTCGATCTGGACGTCGCCGTTGAACTCTTTCGCTACGTCCAGCGCGCCTTTGGTGGTGTTGATGTCCGCGCAGCAGATCACGGTGACCCAGTCGGCGTTGGCTTCAAAGCACATGCGGGAGAGAATTTTACCGGCATCGGCGATTTTGGCATCCGCCAGCACGATTTTGTTGGGATAGAGCGCCTTCAGGTCGCGAACGGCGCGTACGCCCTCAGCCACGCAGAGAATCGTACCGACTTCAATAATGTCCACTTCATCGGCAATCAGGCGCGTCGTTTCATACGCGGAAGACATAGATTGGTTATCGAGCGCAACCTGCAACATAGGTAATGACATTTTTGTATTCCTTTTAAACGGCCGCTGCCGTAGCGTTATCAATTAATTCCAGAACTTCCTGCGCGGAGCGGCAGGCGCGTAAACGGTCAAAATTGGCTTCATCTTCAAACAGGTTGACGATCTGCATGATGCCGACTTCCTGATGGGTATTGGCATCCACGGCCGCCATGGTGATCAGGATGTCGACCGGGTCGTTATCCTCATGATTGAAAACCAGCGGCGTTTTCAGCGTAACCAGCGCAAAGCCCGTTTTCTTCACCCCCTCTTCCGGCCGACCGTGCGGCATCGCCAGACCGGGAGCAATCACAAAATAAGGGCCGTGCTGAGCAACGCCATCCAGAATGGCCTGGTAGTAGCGCGGCTCCACGACATCCGCCTTCACCAGTAAATCAACGCTCAGCTTGACGGCTTCCTGCCAGGTGCTGGCGTCGGCCTGTAAAAGGATGGAGTTGTTCTCCACCAGCGAATCACGTAATTTCATTTGGCGTCCTTACTTCACATCCTGCGGGAAGTGCGCTTTGATCACCTCCAGCAGTTTCGGGCCAAAATCCGCAGGCGAGAGCATGTTGCGCACGCCAACCACGTATTTATTGCCGGAGACGCTAATCTCACCGGCGATATGGGTGGAGGCGATGATGATGTCCGCGCCGTTGAGTTCACTTTTGTATTCCCCCACCGCGCAGCTGTTTACCGTGTGATCGATATTTGACTGGGTCAAAAACTGGTCCACCTTCATCTTCATGATCATGGAACTGCCTTGCCCGTTGCCACATACAGCCAGAATACGTACGGTCATAGTCAAAACTCCTTATTGAGCAGAAGCATCTGCCAGTTGTTTTTCCGCGTCCTCTTCAGCGCGCAGCGTGCGCCCTGCGAAGAACATATAAGCCAGTGCGATAATGATAATGACGGCCATAAACGCGATACCGATGGAGGCGAAGCCCTGCATCATCGGCGGCGCCAGAATTGACCAGTCCGCCATGCCCATCCAGGCGCTCATGCCGGTCAGCTTCACCGCCCAGACGCAGCCAAAGATTTCGATCATGCCCATCACCAGACAAATCTTGAGCGCCGCGCGCCAGCCGCCAAAGTGGTTAGCAAAGACGCCGATGGTGGCGTTCGAGAAAAACATCGGGATAAAACCCGGAATAATCAGAATGGAAGAGCCGAAGCCGACCAGAATACCGACGGCGATCAGCTGGCCGATGGTGCCCCACATAAAGCCCCAGACGACGGCGTTTGGCGCAAAGCTATAGATCGCCGCACAGTCAATGGCCAGTACGGCGCCGGGAATCAGGCGCTGGGAGATACCGTTGAACGCCTCGGAAAGTTCGGCGACGAACATGCGCACGCCCTGGGTGATAATGAAAATAGCGACGGCGAACGAGAAGCCCGTTTGCAGGATATAGACCGTCCAGTGGGTGTTACCCGCCATCGCCTGTACGGTGTCGATGCCGAAGGAGAGCAGAATCGCGCCGAAGAAAATGGTCATCACGATGGCCGTGGAGACGATGTTGTCGTGAAAGATGTTCAGCCAGCCCGGCAGCTTAAGATCCTCAACGCTCTCCTCTTTTTTGCCCAGATACGGGGCGACCTTGTAAGCAATCCATGAAGCGAACTGCTGCTGGTGTCCGATGGAGAAGCCGCAGCCGTCGGTCACTTCCTGAGTCGGCTTATACATCATGTTCGAGGTAATGCCCCAATAGAGCGACACCAGTACCGCCGTACAGATGATGGTCGTCCACATCGGGTAGCCGAAGATGTAAAAAGAGACGGCAATCAGCCCCGCCTGCTGGAACATGATGTGCCCGGTCAGCATGATGGTGCGAATACCGGTAATACGCCGCAGCAGGACATAACAGATATTCAGCGCCAGGGCTAACAGTACGGCATAGCCCACCCAGCTGTAGGCGTCGCCCATGCGTTCGATCGTGGCCATCATTGACGCGTAGGTATCGGAGATAGCGCCGTTAATGCCGTAAACCTCAGACATTTTCGCCACGACCGGCTTAAACGTGCTGGTCAGAATGCCGGAGCCGGCCTGCAGCAGCATAAAACCGATGATGGTTTTAATCGTCCCTTTAACAATAACGCTGGCGCTTTTGCGCAGCAGGATATAGCCCAGGCAGGTCACAATACCCAGCAGCAGCGGGGCGTTTGTCATAACCTGGTTAAAGAACACGGTAAAGATGTGGTAGAGAATCTCCATAACACACTCCAGAAGGTGGACGCTCTGAACGCACGCTACGCCCAGGTTGGTTGTTGCGATCACTCTAATAATCAAAAATAATCACAACAAGATTATATTTGATTAAATGTGACGCACGCCGCAAATAATCACACAATCCGCCATCGTATTAATTCTCATTTCTACAAAATGTAAAATAGTATATTTAAATCAATGAAATAAAACCTAACTCATGTCATAACGTCAGCCTGCCCCTCTTTTTACTCTCCACGATTCCCCTCATGAAGGGCAAATTTCAGGATTGCAATCCTGAACAAACGGTGCCAGTATTCGTCAAAACAAATCACATTGTGATTACTTTTGATAATATGCGAGGGAAAAACAAATGAGTAAAGTACAAACCATCACCCGCGAATCATGGATCCTGAACACTTTTCCGGAGTGGGGTAGCTGGCTGAACGAAGAAATTGAACAAGAGCAGGTTGCGCCGGGCACCTTTGCCATGTGGTGGTTGGGTTGTACGGGCATCTGGCTGAAATCCGAGGGCGGAGCCAATATCTGCGTCGATTTCTGGTGCGGTACCGGCAAGCAAAGCCACGGGAATCCGCTGATGAAAACGGGCCACCAGATGCAGCGTATGGCCGGCGTGAAGAAGCTCCAGCCAAACCTGCGCACCACTCCGTTTGTTCTCGATCCGTTCGCTATTCGCCAGATCGACGCCGTACTGTCCACTCACGATCATAACGATCATATTGATGTGAACGTGGCCGCCGCGGTCATGCAGAACTGCGCCGAGGACGTGCCGTTCATCGGCCCGCAAACCTGCGTCGACCTGTGGATAGGCTGGGGCGTTCCAAAAGAGCGCTGTATCGTGATGAAACCAGGGGATGTGGTTAAAATAAAGGATGTTGAAATCCACGCGCTTGACGCTTTTGACCGTACGGCCCTGATCACCTTACCCGCGGATCAAAAAGCCGCAGGCGTCCTGCCGGACGGAATGGATCAGCGCGCGGTGAACTATTTGTTCAAAACGCCGGGCGGCAACCTGTATCACAGCGGCGATTCCCACTACTCCAACTACTACGCGAAGCACGGTAACGAACACCAGATCGACGTGGCGCTGGGCTCCTATGGCGAGAACCCGCGCGGTATCACCGACAAAATGACCAGCGCCGATATCCTGCGCATGGCCGAGTCGCTGAATGCTAAAGTGGTAATCCCGTTCCATCACGATATCTGGTCAAACTTCCAGGCCGATCCGCAGGAAATCCGCGTTTTGTGGGAGATGAAAAAAGATCGTCTGCAGTATGGCTTTAAGCCTTTCATCTGGCAGGTGGGCGGAAAATTCACCTGGCCGCTGGATAAAGACAACTTCGAATACCATTATCCGCGCGGATTCGACGATTGCTTCACGATGGAACCGGACCTGCCCTTTAAGTCGTTCCTGTAAGGCTTCTCCGGCGGGACCGCCCGCCGGAAATTATCCCCGTCAGCATTAGTATTTTCACCTGATTTCAAATATCATCTTTGCTTATCACTTTTAATCGGATTTGCTCATGACGGAAGCGCAAAGACATCAAATTTTACTGGATTTGCTGGCACAAACGGGATTTGTCACCGTGGAGCAGGTGATTTCCCGGCTGGGAATTTCTCCGGCGACGGCACGACGCGATATCAACAAACTCGACGAAAGCGGCAGGCTGAAAAAAGTCCGCAACGGCGCGGAAGCCATCAGCGAGCAGCGCCCGCGCTGGTCGCCAATGAATATTCACCAGGCGCAAAACCACGATGAGAAGGTACGGATTGCGCGTGCGGCTTCGCAGCTGGTCAACCCTGGCGAAAGCATCGTCATTAACTGCGGCTCTACCGCATTCCTGCTTGGGCAGGAGCTGTGCGGCAAACCGGTACAGATCATCACCAACTATTTGCCGCTGGCCAACTATCTGATCGATCAGGAACACGACAGCGTCATCATTATGGGCGGGCAGTATAACCGCAGCCACTCTATCACCCTGAGCCCGCAGGGCAGCGAAAACAGCCTGTATGCCGGGCACTGGATGTTCACCAGCGGCAAAGGGTTGACCGCCGAAGGGCTGTATAAAACCGATATGCTGACGGCGATGGCGGAGCAAAAAATGCTTAACGTCGTCGGCAAACTCGCGGTCCTGGTCGACAGCAGCAAAGTCGGCGAACGCGCCGGAATGCTCTTTAGCCAGGCCGGGCAAATCGACCTGGTGATTACCGGTAAACAGGCGGATGAGGCGATCCTCAAGCAGCTTGAGGATCAGGGCGTGCAGGTGATTCGCGTTTAAAGGTGACGTTGAAAAAAGTCCACCGTCGCGGCTAACGCTTCCGGCGTAATGCGGTGGCGGACGCCTTTCTGCCAGAGGCAGGTTAAATTGTCGGCCAGCGCGTTTTGCTGCAGCGCCTGCTGCAGGCGGAAGGTTTCCCCCGGCGGCACGACATCATCTTCATCGCCGTGCCAGAGCAGCAGCGGACGGCTGGCCAGGGTCGCCAGCTGCTGGCTGACGTCCCACGCCACCAGCTGTTCTGCATCGAACGAAGGCGAAGGGAAAAGCGCCTGCGAGAGCGAACTGAAATAGCCTGACCCCATCAGGCAGGCTACGCTTTTCAGCTCCGGGTGGTGGGTCATAATTCCTAATGCCGTCATTCCGCCCATCGATGCGCCTGCCACCGCCAGCCTGTCGTCAGCAAGCCATCCCCGATCCCGAATCGCCTCCTGTAGTGCCGGAAATTCAATAAAATTGTTCATCAGAATCGGCCAGAAGCGCTGCATCCGCCCCTGCTCGTCTCCCCGGTAGCGCGCGCCGTGTTCCGCTGCATCAGGCATAATCACCCGAAACCCCGCCTCTGCAAGCGCAACGGCAAAATAGCTGTAGACCAGCTTAGAAGAGGTAAAACCATGATAAAAGACAATGCAAGGCAGCGCCGTATCCGCGGCGCCCTGCGGGTACGCATGGAGAACCTCCCCACCCGCAAGGTTACGCATTTCTAGTGCAATCATTTACCGTCTCCTTTCTCTCAAGTGATGTTATGTTATTACTCAAGTCGCTCGTTCGCACATGATTCATAATCTTGAGAACCAGATTACGCTTTCACGATATTTTCATTCGAAAATCGCGTACGGGATAACAATTTGGGAACATTCCCCGGAAATGACATTCAGGCTACCACTACACTATGACTAACAGGAAACGAGATATGGTTATGCGTAGGTTTGCACCGTGGTTAATGGCAATCGCTTTAACCGGCTGTAGCGCCCTACAGGGGACGCCAAAGGCGCCGCCGCCGGCAACCGACCATCCACAAGAGATCCAGCGTAATCAGACGGCGGGTCTGCAGAAGATGGGGACGGTGAGCGTATTAATGTACGGCTCACCGATGGATGTCGAGGCTGCGCTAAAGGTCAAAGCTGAGGCGGCTAAAGCGGATTACTACGTCATCATAATGATTGATGACACCATGGTTCCGGGCCAGTGGTATTCGCAGGCAATTTTGTACCGTAAATAGCGGTCAACCTTTAAGCCAGCTTTACACTGCTTTGCATCCATTCACGTTCTCCTGTGCATAATAACGTTCGGCCAGCTGTAACCTGGCAGAACGTTAGCAACGGACTGCCCTCAGGACTATGTGAAATGGAGCTGACGATGAAACGAACTTTTACCCTACCCAGCCTGATGTTGACCACCGTCACGGCCAATACTTCCGCGCAGTCAGCGGAGTTTGCCAGCGCTGACTGCGTAACGGGCCTGAACGAAATTGGCCTGATTTGCGTTAACAACATCTCGGGCAGCCAGCAGGATGTTGAACACGCTATCGCCGTGCAGGCCGATGAGCAGGGCGCCTCCTGGTATCGCATCGTCCAGATGTACGAGGAGCAGCAGCCGGACAACTGGCGGGTACAGGCCATTCTTTATGCCTGAGGCGCCTGTCGTCCACGCCCCGTTGCCCGTAACAGTAAGTCATCCAGCGTCTGCTCATCCAGCCGCATGCCGCCGCGCGCGTCGAGCATCATACGGCACCAGGCCTCGGCCAGCGGCGGTGACGCGAAGCGTAATAGCTGCGCCCCAACGCCCAGCATATAGACCAGCCGGGTAATCTCCCGCCCCTGCTCTTCCAGAGGCCGCCGTAGCCACTGCTGCAGCTGCCGCCACGTCCGATCGAAATGACGATTTTGCCCTTTCACTTCCGCGCACTCCGCCGCCAGAAGTTCGAGCGCCGCCGGCTGCTTCATCAGCACCCGCATCACGTCCAGACACATAATATTACCGGAACCTTCCCAGATGCTGTTTACCGGCATTTCACGGTACAAACGCGGTAATTCACTCTCTTCACAATAGCCTGAACCGCCCAGTACCTCCATCGCCTCGGCGACGAACGCGATCCCGGATTTGCAGACAGCAAATTTCGCGGCGGGCGTGAACAGCCTTGCCCATAGCGCTTCCTGCACATCGTCGCGCCTGTCCCAGGCCCTCGCCAGGCGGAACAGAAAGGCGGTTTGCCCTTCCAGCCGCAGCGCCATCTGCCCCAGAACCTGACGCATTATCGGCTGATCGACCAGATTTTTACCAAATGCCTGACGCTGCAGAGCATGGTATAGCGCTACCGAATAGGCCCGGCGCATCAGCGCATGGCTACCCAGCGCGCAGTCAAAACGGGTCAGGCCGCCCATTTTGAGAATTTGCCGGACGCCATCGCCCTCTTCCCCGACCAGCCAGCCGCAGGCATTGAAAAACTCGACTTCGCTGCTGGCGTTCGCGCGGTTACCTAATTTATCTTTCAGCCTTTCCAGATGTACACCGTTACGCTGGCCATCCGGCAACAGGCGCGGAACAAAAAAGCAGGAGAGGCCCGCCGGCGCCTGAGCCAGCACCAGATGAGCATCGCTCTGCGGTACCGAGAAAAACCATTTATGTCCGATCAGATGATAAAAGCCTTCTGCGCTTTTCTCCGCTCGCGTCGTGTTGCTCAGGACATCGGACCCGCCCTGCTTTTCCGTCATCCCCATCCCGATAAGCAGCCCGCGTTTCTGATTACCCGGCACAAGGTGCGGATCGTAGCGATCGCTTAATAGCGGCGATAGCCAGTCGCTAAAAGTCTCGGGTAAGGAGCGCTGCAGCAATGGAATAGCGGCAAAGGTCATGGTGGTGGGACACAGGGTGCCCGCCTCGACCTGCGCATGCAGCATAAAGCGGGCAGCGCGGGCAACGAAGGCGCCTTCACGAGCCTCTTCCTGCCAGGCAAGATTATGTACCCGGTTAGCGCACAGCCCCTGCATCAGTAAATGCCAGGCGGGATGGAAACGAACATCGTCAAGACGCGATCCCGTTGCGTCATAGCGCAGCAGTTCCGGCGGATTGCTGTTGGCCAGGCGCCCCAGCTCCAGCGATTCGGCCGTCCCCAGCTGTTGGCCAATGCTCGCCAGCAGATCGCCATCCCAGCCCGCGCCTTCGCGGACGACGGCTTCACGCAGGGCGGTATCGGACAGGAATAAGTTACTGTTACATAGCGGCGAGGGTTGATTAAATACGGTATGAGTTTGCCAGTGCATTATGTTTCCCTCCTTCAATGGCTCTATCCATAAGTATGGACAACGGCGCACTTTCCGTCAGAGAACTCTGCTATAAAGTTCTCTCACAATCAGAAAGGGAATTTCATGATTCATTTAATTATTGAAGATCGGGAAAATGCGCCGAACTATATTCCGCTTATCCACCGCCATCTTCCTCATCTCGCGATGAGCGCTATCAAACAGAACCTGAACGCTTCCGGTTACGTCACCTCATTTGATGAAAACAAAATCTGCGATGACATTCTGGAAGAGCAGAATCCTATTGGAAATTTTCTTAATCTCATCAAAGTATTAAAGAATCGAGGCGCGCAGCTTAAATTCCTCGAGCAAACGGGAGATGAACCGGGAGATGAATTACCCTTGAGCCAGGTCCTGAACTATGTAGAAAGAGGTCTCGACATTGCCCGTCGGATAGAGCGAGAAGGCGGTCAGAACTGAAGAAGATAAGCCATTCCAGAGAATGGCTTATTTGGAAAGAAGAGATTAGCTGCGCTGGCGTACCGCTTCAAACAGGCAAATACCGGTGGCGACCGATACGTTCAGCGACGACACGCTACCGGCCATCGGGATGCTGATCAACTCGTCGCAGTGCTCCCGGGTCAGGCGGCGCATGCCTTCGCCTTCCGCCCCCATGACCAGCGCCAGCGATCCGGTCATTTTGCTCTGGAACAGCGTATGATCGGCCTCACCGGCGGTACCGACGATCCAGACGTTCTCTTCCTGCAGCAGACGCATGGTACGCGCCAGGTTGGTGACGCGGATCAGCGGGACGTTTTCCGCCGCGCCGCAGGCCACTTTTTTCGCCGTGGCATTCAGCTGCGCAGAACGGTCTTTGGGGACAATCACCGCATGCACGCCAGCGGCGTCAGCGCTACGTAAACAGGCGCCGAGGTTGTGCGGATCGGTCACGCCGTCAAGGATCAAAAAGAACGGCTGATCGAGAGAGGCGATCAGATCCGGCAGATCGTTCTCCTGATACTGACGTCCGGGCTTCACGCGGGCAATAATTCCCTGATGAACGGCGCCTTCGCTTTTCTCATCCAGAAACTGGCGGCTGGCGACCTGAATCACCACGCCCTGCGCTTCCAGGGCATGGATCAGCGGCATAAGGCGCTTATCCTCACGGCCTTTCAGAATAAAAACTTCCTGAAAACGTTCAGGAGCGCGCTCCAGCAGTGCCTGCACCGCGTGGATGCCGTAAATCATTTCACTCATTTATCTACTCGTTTAGGTTCTGTTATCCGTTCCCTTCCCCCCGCCCCGCCACGATGTCGGGAGGCGCGGGGGTAAAGGGAATCGCACTACTCAGCGATATTCTTTTTCTTCGCCGCGCGCTTGGCTTTGGTCGCTGCGGCTATCTTCTGGGTTTTCTCCGACGGCTTTTTCGCTTTCTTCTCGCCTTTTGGCTGAGCGGCTTTCGGCTGAGACTGACCTTTCTGTTTGCGGAATGCGCTATCCGGCTCGAAGTTTACCTGCTTGCCCGCCTGACGGCGACGTCCGGAAGATTTACCTGCGCCGCCTTTCTTCGCTTTTTCACGCTCGGTCTTACCGACGTTGCGCGGCGCGCGCTCGCTGGAGATAAGCGAGAAGTCAATTTTACGCTCGTCCATGTTGACCGCTTCAACGCGCACTTCCACGCGATCGCCCAGTCGATAGGTCTGGCCGCCGGATTCACCAATCAGACGCTGTCCGACCTGATCGAAGCGGTAGTAGTCGTTATCGAGGGAAGAGACGTGCACCAGACCATCAATAAACAGCTCATCCAGACGGACGAAGAAACCAAAGCCGGTCACGCTGGCAATCACGCCCTTAAAGACGTTACCCACCTGATCCAGCATGAAATCACACTTCAGCCAGTCCGAAACATCGCGCGTCGCTTCATCAGCACGACGCTCGGTCATTGAACAGTGCGCCCCCAGCTGCAGCATCTCGTCCATGCTGTAGTGCCAGCCGCCGGTCTCGGTGCTATTGCCTTTATGTCCCTGCTCTTTCGCCAGTAAATACTTGATCGCGCGATGCAGAGAAAGGTCAGGATAGCGGCGAATCGGCGAGGTGAAGTGGGCATAGGATTGCAGCGCCAGACCAAAGTGGCCGCGGTTTTCCGGGTCGTATATCGCCTGTTTCATCGACCGCAGCAGCATGGTTTGCAGCATCTCTGCATCCGGACGATCGGCGATAGAGGTCAGTAATTCCGCATAGTCGCGCGGCTCCGGCTTGTTGCCGCCAGGCAGCTCAAGCCCCAGCTCCGCGAGCACCGAACGGAATGCGGTAATCGCTTCCGTACTCGGTTTGTCATGGATACGGAACAGCGCCGGTTCCTCGGCCTTCTCAACGAAGCGCGCAGCGGAGATGTTCGCCAGGATCATGCACTCTTCAATCAGCTTGTGCGCGTCGTTACGCTGAGTCTGCTCAATACGTTCAATGCGGCGTTCAGCATTAAAGATGAATTTAGCTTCTTCACTCTCAAATGAGATACCGCCGCGCTCTTCACGCGCGCCGTCCAGCACTTTGTAGAGGTTATGCAGCTCTTCAATATGCTTAACCAGCGGCGCGTACTGCTCACGCAGATCCTGGTCGCCCTGCAGCATATGCCAGACTTTGGTATAGGTCAGACGGGCATGGGAGCTCATCACCGCTTCGTAGAATTTGAAGCCGGTCAGACGCCCCTTGGCCGAAATCGTCATTTCACAAACCATACAGAGCCTGTCGACCTGAGGATTCAGTGAACACAGGCCGTTAGAGAGCACTTCAGGCAGCATCGGAACCACCTGAGACGGGAAGTAGACCGACGTGCCGCGGCTGCGCGCTTCGCCATCCAGCGGCGTACCCGGGCGCACGTAGTAGCTCACATCGGCGATCGCCACCCACAGACGCCAGCCACCGCCGCGTTTCTTCTCGCAGTACACGGCATCATCAAAGTCACGGGCGTCTTCGCCATCAATGGTGACCAGCGGCAGGCTGCGTAAATCAACGCGCCCTTGTTTCGCCTCTTCCGGTACCTGTTCTTTCAGGCCGGCGACCTGTTTTTCGACCGCTGGCGGCCAGACGTAGGGAATTTCATGGGTGCGCAGGGCCATATCGACCGCCATGCCGGTACCCATATTGTCGCCGAGGACCTCAACGATCTTGCCGACCGCTTTGGTGCGGCGGGTTGGGCGCTGGGTCAGCTCAACCACCACCACAAACCCCATCCGCGCGCCCATGATCTGTTCCGGGGGGATCAGGATATCGAAGCTCAGGCGGCTGTCATCCGGCACCACGAAGCCAACGCCCGCATCGGTAAAGTAGCGGCCCACAATCTGGCCCGTTTTTGGCACCAGTACGCGGACAATACGCGCTTCGCGACGGCCTTTACGGTCGGCGCCCAGCGGCTGCGCCAGCACCTGATCGCCGTGAATACAGGTTTTCATCTGCTCGGACGACAGATACAGGTCATCTTTACGGCCTTCAACGCGCAGGAAGCCATAACCATCGCGATGACCGATAACGGTCCCTTTCAGCAGGTCAAGACGTTCCGGCAGCGCATAGCACTGACGACGCGTAAAGACCAGCTGACCATCGCGTTCCATTGCGCGCAGTCTGCGGCGCAATGCTTCTTGTTGTTCTTCGCCTTCAATATTCAGCTCTATTGCCAGCTCATCTCGGCTAGCCGGTTTTTCGCGTTTTGCTAAATGATCGAGGATAAATTCCCGGCTCGGGATTGGATTAGCGTATTTTTCAGATTCGCGGTCCAGGAAAGGATCTTGTGACATGTCGGTTCCTCCGTTGTCATCTCCAGTGAAGTTTACGTCACTCCACCAGCAATAATTTATAAAGCGGTTGATTCTTTTCAACCAAATCGGCCAGCGTGTAGTTATCCAGTTCCTTGAGAAAACTTTGCGCGGCTTCAGCAAGCGCCTGTTTCAGACGACAGGCGGGCGTAATATGGCAAAATTCGCTGCTGCAGTTGACCAACGAGAGCGGCTCCAGATCGCGAACAACATCACCCACGCGAATCATATTTGCCGGTTTCCCCAGACGAATTCCCCCGTTTTTTCCCCGTACCGCCGTCACGTACCCCACGCGACTTAGCTGATTGATTATTTTAACCATATGATTACGGGAAACGCCGTAAACCTCCGTCACTTCGGAGATGCTGGTCATTCTTCCATCCGGTAGCGACGCCATATAAATCAGCGCGCGTAATCCGTAATCAGTGAAACTCGTTAACTGCACAATCAACCTCAGGGAAAAGAAAAACAGAGTGCGTCGGTAGACAATTACTATTGATGATAAACCAGCCAGCGCTCAGGCCGCTAATTTATTTAAATGGGGCGGGCGAACAGCAAAAACAAGAGGCGCCTTAACGGCGCCCCTGGAGATCGTTATGCGTCGAACGGATCGCGCAAAATCATCGTCTCGGTACGGTCAGGACCGGTAGAGATAATATCAACCGGTACGCCGGTCAGCTCTTCAATGCGTGCGATGTAGTTCAGCGCTGCCTGCGGCAGACCGCTGCGCTCTTTCACGCCAAAGGTGGTTTCAGACCAGCCCGGCATGGTTTCGTAAATCGGCTCGATGCCTTCCCAGTTGTCAGCAGCCAGCGGAGTGGTCGTCACTTCGCGGCCATCCGGCATCCGGTAGGCTACGCAGATTTTAACTTCTTTCAGGCCGTCCAGGACGTCCAGCTTAGTCAGGCAGAAACCGGACAGGGAGTTAATCTGCACCGCGCGGCGCACCGCTACGGCATCCAGCCAGCCGGTACGACGACGACGGCCGGTGGTAGCGCCAAACTCGTTACCCTGCTTGCACAGGAACTCGCCGGTTTCATCAAACAGCTCAGTCGGGAACGGACCCGCACCTACGCGAGTGGAGTAGGCTTTGATGATACCCAGAACGTAGTCTACATAACGCGGACCCAGACCGGAGCCGGTCGCCACGCCACCTGCGGTGGTGTTGGAAGAGGTTACGTACGGATAGGTACCGTGGTCGATATCGAGCAGCGTACCCTGTGCGCCTTCAAACATGACGAAATCGCCACGCTTGCGCGCCTGGTCAAGCAGATCGGAAACGTCAACAACCATCGCGGTCAGGATGTCGGCAATCGCCATGACGTCATCGAGAACTTTCTGGTAATCAACCGCTTCAGCTTTGTAGAAATTCACCAGCTGGAAGTTGTGATATTCCATCACTTCTTTCAGTTTATCAGCGAAGGTGGCTTTATCAAACAGATCGCCAACGCGCAGACCGCGGCGAGCCACTTTATCTTCGTAAGCCGGGCCGATACCGCGACCGGTCGTACCGATAGCTTTCGCGCCGCGCGCTTTTTCACGCGCGACATCCAGCGCAACGTGATATTCGAGGATAAGCGGGCACGCTTCAGAAAGCAGCAGACGCTCGCGGACAGGGATACCACGGTCTTCCAGACCTTTCATCTCTTTCATCAGCGCAGCCGGAGAAAGCACGACACCGTTACCGATGATGCTGGTGACATTCTCGCGAAGAATACCTGATGGAATGAGATGGAGGACGGTTTTTTCACCGTTGATTACGAGAGTATGGCCGGCGTTGTGACCGCCCTGATAGCGCACAACATATTTAGCCCGTTCAGTCAGGAGATCGACGATCTTCCCTTTACCTTCGTCACCCCATTGGGTGCCCAGTACGACGACGTTGTTACCCATTTTTCAAAATCACCGTTTGCTTAAAAATGGATTCTACCATCGCTTTTTCAGAGTTACAGCACTTTTTGCACTCAAAAGGCGGGAAATTAGTCTACTTTACGCTCAGCCAATCGTTTTCCTCAACATGTAGTAGATGACGATACCGGCAACCACAAGACCTCCGCCAAACCGGCGTAATAAATTATCCGGTAATTGGCTCATCGTGGCGACCATTCGACGCCACGCGCGCGGATAAAGCAGCGGCCCAAGCCCTTCAAGTACTAAAACCAGCGCCAGTGCCAGCCAGATTGTTGAGTTCATTATTCACCTTTATTTAAGTACAGCCACCGTCGCTCACCCCTGTGAGTCGTTGCTCAATTCATATTCTCCGGTATTTCATCATTGTTATGAACCGGCTTTATGAAACAAAATACATAACCCATTGGCGAACCCAAATCCGCTGCGAACATTGTAAAAAAGGCGCCTCAACGGGCGCCTTTTTGCTTACTCATTGCTTATCAGCGGGTCGCTGACGCGGGTGATTTCATATAGCGGAAGAAATCGCTGTCCGGGCTGAGAACCATCACATCCTGATTGCTCTGGAAGCTGTTCTCATACGCACGCAGGCTACGGATAAAGGCATAGAAGCCTGGATCCTGGCTGAATGCATCAGCAAACAGTTTCGCCGATTCAGCATCGCCTTCACCGCGCAGAATACGACCCTGACGCTCGGCTTCCGCCAGCGTTTTGGTCACTTCATAATCCGCGGTCGCGCGCAGTTTTTCAGCTTCTTCCTGACCCTGTGAACGGTGACGACGCGCTACCGCTTCACGCTCGGCGCGCATACGGTTGTAGATCGCTTCAGACACTTCGGCAGGCAGGTTGATCTGTTTAATACGCACGTCGACGACTTCAATACCCAGCGCCGCCATACTGTTCGGGTTGATCACCTGAACCTTACCGTTTGTTTCTGCTTCAACACGCTCCGCCGCTTTGGCAATCGCGTCATCGGCAGCCGGCGTACTGACTTCATCTTCTGTGCCCGCAGAACCTGAGTTCAGCGCATCGCGGACTTCCAGGGTCAGACGGCCGCGGGAGTCGGTCACGATGTCTTTCACATCCAGACGGCCAATTTCAGAACGCAGACGGTCAGAGAATTTACGCTTCAGCAGCACCTCGGCCTGGGAGACGTCACCGCCGCCGGTTGCCAGGTAGTAACGGCTAAAGTCGCTGATGCGCCACTTGATGTAAGAGTCAACAATCAGGTCCTTCTTCTCTTTGGTAACAAAGCGGTCGGCCTGGTTGTCCATCGTCTGGATACGCGCATCAAGCATCTTCACGGATTCAATAAAAGGAATCTTGAAGTGAAGGCCAGGCGCGTACACCAGCGGTTTGTTTTCATCGTCGCGCAGAACTTTACCAAAACGCAGCGTGATGCCGCGCTCGCCCTCTTTGACCACAAAGATGGACATGTAGAGCACCACCAGCACGATGACAATTATCGCGATAACAGATTTACGCATCGTTATTCCCCCTGACGCTGGTAGTCGTTACGCTGCGCGTTGGCGCGGCGTTGGTCCATAATGGTGCCTCCCGTAGAGGTAGAAGCGTTACTGGCGCTGTTTGAGCTGGATGCAGGCGGCAGACGCAGCAGATCGCTTGCGCCACTGCTATCGCTCTTTGCCGCCGGCGCGCCGGCGCCTTTCAGCATCTGATCCAGAGGCAGAACCATCAGGTTGCTCCCCTTATCGTTAACCAGCACTTTGCGCGTATGGCTCAGCACTTTTTCCATGGTTTCGATATACAGACGCTCGCGGGTAATTTCCGGAGCCGCTTTATACTCAGGCAGAATTTTTGCAAAACGAGCCACTTCACCCTGCGCTTCAAGAACGGTCTGGGTCTTATAGGCGCGAGCCTCTTCAAGGATACGCTGCGCCTGACCGTTAGCCCGCGGCTGGACTTCGTTGGTGTAAGCTTCCGCTTCACGAATGTACTGCTGTTCGTTTTCACGCGCGGCAATCGCATCATCAAACGCGGCTTTTACTTCCTCCGGCGGACGCGCCGTCTGGAAGTTGACGTCGAGCAGGGTGATACCCATGTTGTACGGACGAATGGTCTCTTCCAGCTCGCGCTGGGTATCGCTACGAATGACGGTACGTCCTTCGGTCAGGATACGGTCCATGGTGTATTTACCGATCACGCCACGCAGGGCGCTGTCGGTGGCCTGACGCAGGCTGTCGTCCGCGCTGGTGACGCTAAACAGATAGCGTTCCGGATCGGTCACGCGGTACTGCACGTTCATCTCAACGCGCACGACGTTTTCGTCAGACGTCAGCATGACGCCGGAAGCCGCCAGTTCGCGAACCGACTCAACGTTAACCGCCTGAACGTTATCAATGAAAGTAGGTTTCCAGTTAAGGCCAGGCTCAACCAGATGGCTAAATTTACCAAAGCGAGTGACGACGCCACGTTCAGCTTCTTTAATGGTATAGAAACCGCTGGCTGCCCAGATAATAACCGCAGCGGCGGCAACGATGCCGACGATACGTCCGCCCATTGGCCCGCGAGGTCCCTGAGAGCCGCTACCGCCGCCCAGTCCACCTTTTCCACCACCCAGGCCGCCAAGTTTTTTACTTAGCTTACGGAAGATATCATCCAGATCGGGAGGTCCCTGCTCGCGACCGCCTTTGTTGCCATTTCCCCCAGAGTTGCCGCCTTGGTTATTGCTGCTTCCCCACGGGTCGCGGTCCTGTCCGTTATTACCGGGCTGATTCCACGCCATGTATATGCTCCATATTTGTTTTTGATATCCCCACAGGGGTCAATATCTTCAGGCAAGCTGCAAGGTCAAATCACGTATTCAACCAGCGCTGGCTCTTGTTTACAGAGGCGACGCCAGTCAACGATCGGCATGCGCACCTGCAGACCAACGCTACCGTCATCCTCCATCCACTCTTTCTCTATCGCCTGAAGCTGATAGAACCGGCTTCTCAACCGACCTTCCTGCGGCGGCAGGCGCAGCGTGTGCTGGGCCACTTCACCAGAAAGCCGTTCCGTCAAAGCCTGAAAAAGCAGCGGTACGCCAACCCCGGTCTGGGCGGAAAGCCAGACCCGAATCGGTTTATTTTCTTCATCCCGATCGATACGCGGCTCAAAATCATCCAGCATGTCGATTTTATTCATGACCAGCAGCGCCGGGATCTCATCAGCTTCGATTTCCGCGAGCACCGTATTCACTGCGTCAATATTTTCCTGCACGCGCACATCGGCAGCATCAATGATATGCAGCAACAGCGTCGCCTGGCGCGTCTCCTGGAGCGTCGCTTTAAACGCGGCCACCAGATCGTGCGGCAGGTGGCGAATAAAGCCTACGGTATCCGCCAGGACGGTTTCGCCGACATCAGGGACATCAATCCGGCGCAGCGTTGGGTCCAGAGTGGCGAACAGCTGGTTCGCAGCATAGACCTCGGCTTCGGTTATCTGGTTGAACAACGTGGATTTACCGGCGTTGGTATAACCGACCAGCGACACGGTTGGAATATCGGCTTTGGCGCGTGACCGCCGTCCCTGCTCACGCTGTTTTTCAACTTTTTCCAGTCGCGCCAGGATCTGCATAATACGGTTACGCAGCAAGCGGCGGTCAGTTTCGAGCTGGGTTTCCCCCGGGCCGCGCAAACCAATCCCGCCTTTCTGTCTTTCAAGGTGGGTCCAGCCGCGAACGAGGCGAGTCGCCATGTGGCGCAGCTGCGCCAGCTCGACCTGCAGTTTCCCTTCGTGGGTACGCGCTCGCTGGGCAAAAATATCTAAAATCAAGCCGGTACGATCGATAACCCGACATTCGCATAAGCGCTCCAGGTTTCGTTCCTGTGCCGGACTCAGGGCATGATCGAAGAGCACGACCGATGCACCGGTCGCTTTTACGGCTTCCGCAATTTCGACTGCTTTACCTTCACCAACAAAATACTTCGGGTGCGGTGCTTTACGGCTACCGGTAATCACCTGCATTGCTTCGACACCGGCGGAAGAGGCCAGAGTTTCAAACTCCTGGAGATCTTCCATATCTTTGTCTTGCGAAAAATAGATGTGTACCAGTACCGCCTGCTCACCGGCGTCATAACGGTCAAACAAGCGTAAACCCCTTATAAAATACCAGCGGGGAACGCAGAAAACCTGGCTCCCCGACGTGGAAAAACAGCATCTGCCTTATTCGGCGTCTTCGCTGTCTTGCTGCGGCGCAGAAGAACCCTGCGCACCACCACCGTGGTGATAGTTGTTTGTACCGCCGCCAGCATTGTTGCTGTGGTGTGACACCGGGCGAGACGGGACAACAGTAGAAATTGCGTGCTTATAGACCATCTGGCTGACCGTGTTTTTCAACAGGATCACGAACTGATCGAAAGACTCAATTTGCCCTTGCAGCTTAATACCATTCACCAAATAAATAGAAACCGGAACACGTTCCCGACGCAAAGCGTTCAGGAACGGATCTTGTAAAGATTGCCCCTTAGCCATTCTCTCTTTTCCTTATATGTATGCTTGTTTTGTACTCAGAACCTTACGATTCTTAAAAAAATTACGCACGATACCCGTTCAATTGTACACGTTCAGTCCAGGCTAGCACCAACAACCTGTAATACTTTGTTGAACGCTTGTTCAGGTTGTTCACTGTCTAACCAGTGGATACCTTCCCAACCGCGCAGCCAGGTCACCTGACGTTTAGCTAACTGTCTCGTGGCGCAAACACCTCGATAAACCATTTCATCATACGGGATCTCGCCATTTAGGTAAGACCACATCTGGCGATATCCGACACAACGAATGGAAGGCATATCCGTATGCAAATCTCCCCGGGCAAAAAGCGCCCGCACTTCTGCTTCAAAACCTGAAGCCAACATCTGATGAAAACGCTGTTCTATGCGCTGATGGAGCAGTTCACGGCTCGCCGGGGCGATGGCGAACTGGTGCACCTTATACGGCAGAGCATCACCTGACGTTTGCGTCAGCTCCGTTAAAGTTTTACCCGAAATGAAAAAAACTTCCAGTGCTCGGGAAAGTCTTTGCGGATCATTTGGATGAATACGCGCGGCGGCAACCGGATCAATTTCCTGTAGCTGCTGGTGTAACGCGTTCCATCCCTGCTCTGCGGCCTGTTGCTCGATCCTGGCTCTGACCTCAGGGTCAGCCGAGGGTAGAGGCGACAATCCTTCCAACAACGCCTTGAAATACAACATCGTTCCGCCAACCAGTAGCGGAATTCGCCCGGCAGCGACGATATCGGCCATCTCTGCCAGCGCATCGCGGCGGAAATCCGCCGCGGAATAAGCTTCGGCCGGGTCAAGAATATCCAGCAGACGATGCGGCGCAGCGCTCAGCTCCGCGGCATCGGGCTTGGCCGTGCCTATGTCCATTCCTCGATAGATGAGGGCTGAATCAACGCTAATCAACTCTACTGGCAAAACTTTACGTAAGGCGATAGCCAATGCGGTTTTACCAGAGGCCGTCGGGCCCATTAAAAATATTGCCTTAGGCAGGCTTGCCTCAGTTACATCACTCATCTTTCAGGGCATTCATCGCCGAATGTAAATCAACAGGTTGTAACAGACCACCCGGCGGCGCTTTAACCAGCTGCGGACATAAGCGTTCTATATCCGCCAGGACGGCAATCGCCTGCGCCATGTTCCACTGCGCATGTTCGCTCGCCAGATTACGCGCCATCCACTGAGCAATATTGCCGACGTCGACGGTTTTTTGCTGCGCCAGGTAGCCTATCAGTTCAGGAATCAAGATTTGTAAATTTTGTTGTCTTAAGGGTAAAGGCACTGCGCGGACCGTCACGTGGTGCGCATCGGACTGGAGTTCAATCCCGACCTCAGCCAGCGCCGACTGCGCCTGCTTGAGCGCGTCTTTTTCCTCGTCGGACACTTTTATCCGCAGCGGGATAAGCAGCGGTTGGGCGCAAACCGCCTCTGCGCCCGGCGTTAGCTGCGCCTGGCGCAGCCAGCGCTCAGCAACCGGCAGAGCCAGCAGCGCTAACTTACCGCCGCGCTCCAGCAGCGCGCAGTCGCTATCGATAATCGTCAGTACGCGGCCAAAGCTTTGGCTATGGCCCGACAGGCCTTCCGCTGCCGGTGCGGGAGCCAGGGGTTTACGCTCCGTGGCCGGCGTATCCAGCAGTTGGCGATAAAGCGCACCCTGCTGTTTTTGATAGCCTGGCTGCGCGTGCGGCCAGGCGGCTCCGCCAGATGAACCCGAGGCGGCGGACTCTCGCGAACCTCCGGTATTAAAACGCGGCGCGGCGGGCTCATCCCGGTAACGGGGAGCGGCGCTTTCACGCGCGACCGCCGGCTGGGCAAAATGATTGCCGCCCGCCGCAATGCGGTTTTCCGGCACCTGCCGCGGCGCGGGCTCATCGCCCTCTTCCGCCAACGGCACCTCCAGCTGCTGCTGCAGGACGCTCAGCACGCCCTGATAGATAAAGTCATGCACCAGGCGCGACTGATGAAAACGCACTTCATGTTTGGCCGGATGGACGTTCACATCCACCTGATGCGGATCTATCTTCAGATACAGCACAAAGGCAGGCTGCTGGTCGGCGCCCAGTTTGTCTTCACAGGCCTGGCGAATCGCGTGATTAATCAGGCGATCGCGCATCATCCGCCCATTGACGTAGCAATACTGAATCTCCGCCAGCGTCGGATTGGTATGTAGCGGATCGGCCACCCAGCCGCTGAGGGTCAGGTCGCCGTGCTGCCACTCAATCGCCAGCGCGTGTTCGAGAAATGGCAAACCGCAGATTGCGCCCAGACGCCGCTCGCGCTGGCCGTCCTGCGATACCGCCCGGTACTGGCGCACGGCCTTGCCGTTGTGGCTGAGGTTGATGGTCACGTCGAAGCGCGCCAGCGCAATGCGCCGCACGATCTCGTCGATATGGCCAAACTCGGTTTTCTCGGTGCGCATAAATTTGCGCCGGGCGGGGGTGTTATAAAACAGATCCAGCACTTCCAGCGTTGTTCCCACCGGATGCGCCGCCGGCTTCACGGTGACCGCCTGATCGCGCCCTTCGGCATAGGCCTGCCAGGCCTCCTGCTGATCTTCGGTACGCGAGGTCAACGTCAGGCGCGCCACTGAGCTAATACTGGCCAGAGCTTCGCCGCGAAAGCCGAGGCTAATGATCGCCTCAAGGTCATCCAGCGAAGCAATTTTACTGGTGGCGTGACGAGCCAGCGCCAGCGCCAGCTCGTCTTTTTTGATGCCGCAGCCGTTATCGCGAATGCGGATTAACTTCGCCCCGCCGCGCTCAATATCAATGTCGATACGCGTCGCCCCGGCATCGAGGCTATTTTCCACCAGCTCTTTGACCACCGACGCCGGACGTTCCACCACTTCACCTGCGGCAATCTGGTTGGCGAGCTGCGGCGGTAGAACCTGAATCGGCATGGCCGTCTCCTTAATTTAACAACGTCCCATCTGACGAACCTGCGCTGGCAGTCTGCGCGGCTGCCCCGCGCGGCGCGGATTGCAGAGGATGCTGCATAAAGTAGTTACGCAGGCCGTTATAAATCGCCTCTGCGACCTGCTGCTGATAAGCATCGCTACCCAGCAGCCGCTCTTCGCCGGTATTACTGATAAAACCCGTTTCCACCAGGATCGACGGGATATCCGGCGAACGCAGTACGCCGAGGCTGGCATGCTCAGGGCGACGCTTATGTAAATCGCCGATCCGCTGCAGCTGGCTCAGCACATTGGTCGCCACATCATACCCGACGCGCTGGGAATGGCCGAACTGTAAATCCAGCACCGCCTGGCTCAGGTAAGGGTCCGACTGGCTGTTGGCCAGTACATCGCCCGCGCCGCCCAGCAGTTCTGACTGTTTCTCATGCTGCTCGAGCCAGCCGGCCATTTCGCTGTTCGCGCGGCGGTTGGAAAGCACCCAAACCGAGGCCCCGGTAGCATCGCGATTCGGCGCAGCGTCGGCGTGAATCGAGACAAGGAAATTGGCGTTTTGCTTACGTGCGACGTCAGAACGCCCCATGACGGAAATGAAATAATCGCCGTCGCGCGTTAGCACGGGCCTGAACTGCGGATCGGCATTCAGCAGCGCGCGGAGCTTACGCGCAATCGCTATGGTCACATTCTTTTCTTTCGTGCCGTTCGGACCAATGGCTCCCGGATCCTGGCCGCCGTGGCCGGCGTCAATGGCGATAATCACTTTATCGTCGCCGGAAACGGTACGCGCCGCAGGACGCGTTACGCTACTGGTGCTGGTCACCGCGGTAAGCCGGTCGTTATCGGCTTTAAACGGGTTGCGCGCGGGTTCGCTCGGACGCACGGGCTGCGCCACGGGCCTTTCCGCCTGTCTAACCACCACTGGCTGAGGTGGAGGCGGAGCGTCGGCGTTAATCGTAAACACCACGGTGTAGTTAGAGCCGTTCTGCTGTTTCACCGCGCGGGTTTTGCCATCGGCGGTGAGATCCACCAGCAGGCGCAGCGACTGCGTATCCTGCGGCGTCCCGGAACGAATGCTTTTTACCAGATTATTGCCGCTAAACTGCAGCGGTAGCCCCTGGAGTACGCCAGTCTGTTTAATATCCAGCGCCACGATGCGTTTGCCCTGGGGGCTAAACGAATATTCAGGTTCGCCGATAAAGCTAATGGTAATGCGGGCCTGCCGATCGCCATTTGAGACCTGGATATCGGATAAACTTGCCGCAGTGGCCTGAATGCTGAACAGCATCAGTGCGGCGGCCAGCCAACTGGTTAAGCGATACATCATCCCGTCGTCCTTCAGGCTAATTAGCCAAACGCGCCAATAAAGACTCACCCAATGAGGAGACCGCGGTTACGCGCGCCTCACGCCCTTGTGCCTGATACTCAAGGTGAATTTCAACATCCGGGTCCGGCAGTACTCCCGTGCCCTGCTGAGGCCATTCCACCAGGCAGATAGCATCGTCAGTAAAATAATCGCGGATCCCCATAAACTCGAGTTCCTCAGGATCCGCCAGGCGATAAAGATCGAAGTGATAGACCATCAAATTATCGAGACTGTATGGCTCGACGAGGGTGTAGGTTGGGCTTTTAACGTTGCCACGGTGACCGAGAGCCTGAAGGAAACCGCGGCTAAAGGTGGTCTTACCCGCCCCTAAATCGCCATACAAATAGATGACCGTCGCGCCAGCGCATGCCTGCGCGACGCGGTTGCCAAGGCTTAAAGTCGCCTGCTCATCGGGTAAAGGAATCACTCGGTTAATCATGGTCTACGTCAATCACATCCGGGTTAACAACACGCCTGAGCGTGAAAAAAAGATCGGTCGCCAGCATTCCGCGGGTGCCGTGTCTCGCCGCCAGCCGATCGGCGGCTTCGCCATGAGCAACGCATCCGGCGCAGGCAGCATCATACGGCGTCAGGCGCTGGCCTAACAACGCAGCGATAATACCGGTCAGCACATCGCCCATCCCGCCGCTGGCCATCCCAGCGTTACCGGCGTCGATAATAGCCATTTCGCCCGTTTCGCTCGCCACGATCGTACCTGCACCTTTCAGCACCACGATGCCACCATAACGTTTTACCAGACGTTGTGCAGAATGTAAGCGATCGCTTTCAATTTCTGCCACACTCACGTTCAGCAGGCGGGCGGCTTCGCCGGGATGCGGCGTCAGCACGCGATTGTGACGTTTATCGGGATTGATTGCCAGCAGGTTCAGCGCATCCGCATCCCAGACCATCGGTTTGCGAAAATTCTCCGCCTGGCGTAGCGCATTTTTACCCCACTCGCCCTGCCCCAGACCCGGCCCAATCGCAATGACATCCGCCCAGTGCAGACTCTCTTCGAGAGAACGGGACGTCAGCTCATGGACCATCAGCTCCGGCCTGGCGGTCAGAATGGGGGCAATGTTGTCCCGGTGAGTCAGTACTCGCACCAGCCCGGCGCCCGCGCGCAGCGCCGCTTCACCGCTCATTCGTATGGCGCCCGCCGTCCCCGGTTCGCCGCCAATAATCACCAGCTTACCGTGGTCGCCTTTGTGCGAGGTTGGACGCCGCGGCGGCAGCCAGCCGGGGAGCTGCGAGGCATCGAAGCGACTGAGCGCCGTCGTTTGGCCTGCCAGCCAACCCTCAAGCCCCAGGGCGTGGTGATGCAAACGGCCAACGACATCGCGGGCTTTGCCGGTCAGCAGCCCCGGCTTAAGCGCGATAAAGGTGATGGTATGAGCGGCATGGATAACCGCGCCCGGTGTCGTCCCCGTTTGCGCATTCAGGCCGGAGGGGATATCCAGCGCCACAACCGCAGCCGGATGGGCATTTGCCCGCGCGATCAGCGCCGCAACGTTTTCCCGGGGCGCGCTCTGTAACCCGGTACCGAGCAGGCCGTCAATAATCAGCGTGATATCTTCCGGCCAGGGAATGCTGGCGGCATGAATCGTGCCGCCGGCGTTGAGCCACTCCTCACGCGCGAGGCTGGCCTCTTCCGGCAGCGGCTTCTCGCTCTCCAGCGCCAGCAGCGTGACCTGAATGCCTCGCGACTGTGCCAGGCGAGCCACCACGTAGCCGTCGCCGCCGTTATTACCGTGGCCGCAGAGAATCAGCCAGTGCTGGCTTTCAGGATACTGGACGCGCGCAAGCTCAAAAGCCGCTTCGCCCGCACGACGCATCAATTCATACAACGTCAGCCCAAGGGCATCCGCCGCCTCTTTTTCCGCTCGTCGTAGCGCCTCCGCCGACCAGATGATATGTGGTATACTCCCGGTGTTTTTCGTCATCGTATGGTCCATCATGTCACAGCCCCTCGATCTCAATCAGTTAGCGCAGCAAATCAAACAATGGGGCACAGAGTTGGGGTTCCAGCAGGTCGGTATTACCGATACCGATCTCAGCGCCAGCGAACCTAAACTGCAGGCGTGGCTGGATAAACAATACCACGGCGAAATGGCGTGGATGGCGCGTCATGGCATGATGCGCGCGCGCCCCCATGAGCTCCAGCCCGGTACCCTGCGCGTGATTAGCGTGAGAATGAACTACCTGCCCGCTAATGCCGCTTTCGCCCGTACCCTGAAAGACCCCGCCGTGGGTTACGTTAGCCGTTACGCCCTCGGACGGGACTATCACAAGCTATTACGTCATCGCCTGAAAAAATTAGGTGAGATGATTCAGGGACAGTGTGCTTCGCTCAATTTTAGACCTTTTGTCGATTCCGCGCCGATTCTTGAACGCCCTTTAGCCGAAAAAGCGGGGCTGGGATGGACAGGTAAGCACTCACTCATCCTTAGCCGCGATGCCGGCTCGTTCTTTTTCCTCGGTGAACTGCTTATCGATCTCCCTCTTCCCATTGACCAGCCCGTCAAGGAAGAGTGCGGCCGCTGCGTTGCCTGTATGACCATCTGCCCAACCGGCGCCATCGTCGAGCCCTATACCGTCGATGCCCGGCGCTGTATTTCCTATCTGACTATCGAACTGGAAGGCGCTATTCCGGAAGAGTTTCGTCCGCTGATCGGCAACCGCATATACGGCTGCGATGACTGCCAGCTGATTTGCCCGTGGAACCGCTTCGCGCAGCTCACCGATGAAGAGGATTTCAGCCCGCGCAAGGCGCTACACGCCCCGGCGCTTATTGAGCTGTTCGCCTGGAGCGAACCCTGGTTTTTAAAAGTGACGGAAGG
Organism: Klebsiella sp. JN_Kp126; assembly: GCF_033843325.1. Lineage (NCBI taxonomy): Bacteria > Pseudomonadati > Pseudomonadota > Gammaproteobacteria > Enterobacterales > Enterobacteriaceae > Klebsiella > Klebsiella sp. JN_Kp126. Next base: position 118,895 of record NZ_JAWXQV010000056.1, read on the forward strand.
TTCGGCCATTCGCCGTATTGGTCATCTGCGCTGGCTGCGTAATATCGCCGTCGCGTTGGGCAACGCGCCCTGGGATGAAGCGAACCTGAAGGCGCTGGAAAGCCGCAGGGGTGAGCACCCGCTTCTCGACGAACATATCGAGTGGGCGATGGCGCAGCAAATTGAAAAGAGAAATGCCAATGTGGTTGAGGTGCAGTTACCCAAAAAGCTGCGTCTGGTCAGGGTGGTTGAAAAAGGGCTACCGCGCGACGCCTGATTCATTCACAGGGTGTGAATAAAAATAAAAACACATTGCGTTTCAAGGGGCAGACGTTCGTCAAGTGATCGGATTAACACTTTGAAATGAAATTTAACTGTTACATTTCAATTAGATATAAGAATACTATTTACATAGTGAAGTAATTTTCTGAGAGAGGACGAAAGGTTAACCTGTGGATAACTCTGTTCACAGTATTTTCAGGACCGTGCGAAAATCATCACCGGCGCGTGCTTGCGCTGTGGATAAACTGGGTATGAGAAGAAATTTGGAGCGGGAAACGAGACTCGAACTCGCGACCCCGACCTTGGCAAGGTCGTGCTCTACCAACTGAGCTATTCCCGCTTGGGTGTGGTAACTTTCAAATTTTTGGAGCGGGAAACGAGACTCGAACTCGCGACCCCGACCTTGGCAAGGTCGTGCTCTACCAACTGAGCTATTCCCGCTTGGGTGTGGTAACTTTCAAATTTTTGGAGCGGGAAACGAGACTCGAACTCGCGACCCCGACCTTGGCAAGGTCGTGCTCTACCAACTGAGCTATTCCCGCATACTTCTGGCCATATTTCTATGGCGTCGTGATTTGCATTTCTGCTTCGTCACGGGAGGCGCATTATACGAGAATTCGATTTACCTGCAACCCCCCTGAGCGCAATTTTTTTCGTTTTTGGTTTAAGTGACCACTTTATCACCACACACCGGCCTGAATTGTCTAAATAACCAGCAAATGCGGCAAAATCACTTTTTCCGGGCCCGCTAAAGGCGCAAAATCGCTCAAGTTTATAGGCGGATATCGCCCGCTGACGGTCAACAACGATGACAACCAGGGAAATAAAATGAAAAAAGCGCTTACCGTCCTGCTGCTGGCCACGCTTGCCACAGGAACAGCATCGGCAACAACGCTACATTTTGGGACAACGACGGCCAATCCGCCGTATGAAACCGTCAATGGTAAAAATCAGCCCACAGGTTTTGATATCGACCTGGCCAACGCGCTGTGCAGGCAGATGCAGGTCGAATGCAAATTCACTCCCCAGGGGTTCGATACCCTCATCCCGGCGCTGCGCTTTAAGAAATTCGACGCCGTGATTGCCGGTATCGAAGTGATTCCGATGCGAGAAAAGCAGGTTGCGTTCAGCCATCCCTATCGTCAGGCGCTGTCCGGCGTAGTTGTCACAGCGAAAGACGCCGCCCATACCTTTGCCGATCTGAAGGATAAAAAAATCGGCGTCGTGAAAGGCACCCTTCATCAGCACTATCTGCGGGACAAACAAAAAGCCGTGCATGCGGTGCCTTACGACAGCGACGAAAGCGCCCTGAGCGCGCTGAAAGAAGGCGTGATTAGCGGCGTGATGGGCGATCAGGAGACGTTAACGAAATGGCTCCAGGATAACCCCGACTACGCCATGATGGACGAACGCGCCACGGATCCCGGCTACTACGGTAAGCAGTACGCCATTGCGGTACGTAAAGACGATCCTGAGCTGCTGAATAACATCAATGCCGCTCTGGATGTCGTAAAAGCCTCGCCGGAGTTCCAGGCCATGGAACAGAAGTGGTTTAAATAGTCGGGGGGATGACCGGGGCGTGTTGGCCCCGGCACGGGCGTTAAAGCTTAATAAAGTGTTCGCGATAGTAGGCCAGTTCCGCGACCGATTCGCGAATATCGTCCATCGCCTGATGGGTTCCTTGTTTCTTAAAGCCGTCGAGAATTTCCGGCTTCCAGCGACGAGCCAGCTCTTTCAGCGTGCTGACGTCCAGATAGCGGTAGTGGAAATACGCTTCCAGCTCAGGCATATATTTAAACAAGAAGCGGCGATCCTGGCCGATGCTATTGCCGCAGATCGGCGACTTACCCGCCGGTACCCACTTTTTGAGGAATTCGATAGTCGCCAGTTCGGCTTCACGATCGCCCTGGGTACTCGCCTTCACCCGCTCCACCAGCCCGCTGCCGGTATGGGTACGCACGTTCCACTCGTCCATCAGCGCCAGCTGCGCGTCTGACTGGTGCACCGCAATGGTCGGCCCTTCCGCCAGAATGTTCAGATTCGCGTCGGTCACCAGGGTGGCGATTTCGATGATGCGATCGCGCTCCGGATCCAGCCCCGTCATTTCAAGATCGATCCAAATCAGGTTGTTTTCATCTGCACTCATGTTATTTTCCACCCTTCTTACGTCACTATATTCATCTAAAATAGCGTGTATCATAGAGGTTTTGCCCGTACAGGGCGACCAGGAGCCAGTTCGATTGAGTAAAAATAAACTCTCCAAAGGCCAACAGCGCCGCGTGAAGGCCAACCACCAGCGCCGCCTGAAAACGACTTCGGAGAAGGCCGATTTTGATGACAACCTGTTCGGTGAGAAATCCGAAGGGACCGTCATTAGCCGCTTTGGCATGCATGCCGATGTCGAATCCGCCGACGGTAGCGTCCACCGTTGCAACATACGCCGCACTATCCGTTCGCTGGTCACCGGCGATCGCGTGGTCTGGCGGCCTGGCAAAAGCGAAGCTGACGGCGTCAACGTCAAGGGCATCGTCGAGGCCGTCCATGAACGGACCTCCGTATTGACGCGTCCGGATTTCTACGACGGCGTCAAACCCATCGCCGCCAATATCAATCAGATTGTCATTGTTTCCGCGATCTTGCCTGAGCTTTCTCCGAATATTATCGACCGCTACCTCGTGGCCTGCGAAACGCTGAACGTTGAGCCGCTGATCGTGCTCAATAAGATCGACCTGCTGGATCAGGCGAGCATGGACTTCGTCAACGAGCAAATGGACATCTATCGCCATATTGGTTACCGCGTACTGATGGTCTCCAGCCGCACGCAGGATGGCCTGAAGCCGCTTGAAGAGGCGCTCACCGATCGTATCAGTATCTTTGCCGGGCAGTCAGGGGTAGGCAAATCCAGCCTGCTGAACGCGCTGCTGGGCCTGCATGATGACCAAATCCTCACCAATGACGTTTCGGATGTCTCCGGACTGGGGCAGCACACCACCACGGCCGCGCGCCTGTACCACTTCCCGCACGGCGGCGATGTGATTGACTCGCCGGGCGTACGCGAGTTCGGCCTGTGGCATCTCGACGCGGAACAAATCACCCACGGCTTTGTCGAATTCCATGATTATTTAGGCCGCTGCAAATACCGCGACTGCAAACACGACAATGACCCGGGCTGCGCCATTCGCGAAGCGGTGGAGAAAGGCGAAATCGCCGAAAGCCGGTTTGAAAACTACCATCGCATTCTGGAAAGCATGGCGCAGGTACAGGTAAAAACGCGTAAAAGCTTTTCATCAACCGATGACTGACATTTAAGCTGAGCATCGTTAGAATCGTCCCCCCTTTTTTCAGGCTCCGCTGCTCCGCGGGGCCAGGAACGACAAATAATGGCCTGGAGGCTACCTTGTTAAACGATCTTAAACTTTCACTGCAATACATTCTGCCTAAACTGTGGCTCACCCGCCTCGCAGGCTGGGGTGCACGCAAACGAGCAGGCTGGCTGACAAAACTGGTCATCGATCTGTTCGTGAAATATTACAAGGTCGATATGAAAGAGGCGCAAAAGCCTGACACCGCCAGCTACCGTACCTTTAACGACTTCTTCGTTCGCCCGCTGCGCGACGACGTCCGTCCGCTAAACACCGACCCGAGCGTGCTGGTAATGCCCGCCGACGGCGTCATCAGCCAACTGGGTGCCATTGAAGACGACAAAATTTTGCAGGCTAAAGGCCATAACTACAGCCTGGAAGCGCTGCTGGCCGGTAACTACCAGATGGCTGACCTGTTCCGTAACGGTAGCTTCGTTACCACCTATCTTTCGCCGCGCGATTACCACCGCGTGCATATGCCGTGCAACGGTATTCTGCGCGAAATGATCTACGTGCCGGGGGATCTGTTTTCCGTAAACCATCTGACCGCGCAAAACGTGCCGAATCTTTTTGCCCGCAACGAGCGCGTCATCTGCCTGTTCGATACTGAGTTTGGCCCTATGGTGCAAATCCTCGTCGGCGCCACCATCGTCGGCAGCATCGAAACCGTGTGGTCCGGTACCGTCACGCCGCCGCGCGAAGGCATCATTAAGCGCTGGACCTGGCCTGCTGGCGATAGCGAAGGCTCCGTCGCCCTGCTGAAAGGCCAGGAGATGGGCCGCTTTAAGCTGGGCTCCACGGTGATTAACCTGTTTGCTCCGGGCCAGGTGAAGCTGGTTGAGCAGTTACAAAGCCTGTCGGTGACCAAAATAGGCCAGCCGCTGGCGATCGCGCCTGAAGCCACAGCGCCGGTAGAGCCCGCGCCGCTGGCGGAAGAAGAAGTCCGCGCTGAACACGCCGCCAGCCCGCTGGTTGACGATAAACAAGACGAAGGTTAATTCCTGAAAAAAGGTTACGCCGTGCGCCTGATATACACTTTCCTGTTGGCCTGGTGCCTCAGTTTTGGGGCGTACGCAGCGACAGCCCCGGATGCTAAACAGATAGCCCAGGAGCTGGAACAGGCGAAGGCGGCAAAGCCCGCCCAGCCTGAAACCGTTGAAGTCCTGCAATCTGCCCTGAACGCCCTTGAGGAGCGAAATGCTTCCCTTGAGCGCGCCCGTCAGTACCAGGACGTTATCGATAACTTCCCCAAACTGTCGCAAAACCTGCGCGCGCAGCTCAATAATCTCAGCGATGAGCCGCGCCAGGTCTCCACTACCCTCTCCTCCGATGCCCTGAACCAGGAGATTCTCCAGGTCAGCAGCCAGCTGCTGGAAGCCAGTCGTAAAGCTCAGCAGGAGCAGGATCGCGCCCGCGACATCGCCGACTCCCTCAACCAGCTGCCGCAGCAGCAGAGCGATGCCCGCCGCCAGCTGAATGACGTTGAACGCCGGGTCGGCGCGCAAAGCAGCAATACCCCGCTGGCACAGGCGCAAAATCTTGGTCTGCAGGCGGAGTCCGCGCGGCTGAAAGCGCTGGTCGATGAGCTGGATCTGGCGCAGCTTTCCGCCAATAACCGCCAGGAGCTCTCACGGTTGCGATCCGAGCTGGCGCAGAAAGAGAGCGAGCAGCTCGACGCCTGGCTACAGGCGCTGAGAAATCAGCTCAATAACCAACGGCAGCGCGAGGCGGAGAAAGCGCTGGAAAGCACCGAACTGCTGGCGGAAAACAGCGAAAATCTGCCGCCGGATATCGTGGCGCAGTTTAAAGTTAACCGCGAGCTGTCGCAGGCGCTCAACCAGCAGGCGCAGCGGATGGATTTGATCGCCTCGCAGCAGCGCCAGGCGACCAATCAGACCCTCCAGGTGCGTCAGGCGTTAAACACCCTGCGCGAGCAGTCCCAGTGGCTGGGCTCTTCCAATCTGCTTGGCGAAGCCCTGCGCGCGCAGGTGGCGCGGCTGCCGGAAATCCCGCGGCCGCAGCAGTTGGATACCGAAATGGCGCAGCTGCGCGTGCAGCGTTTACGCTATGAAGATCAGCTCGGCAAACAGCCGCAGCTAAGACAAATTCGTCAGGCCAGCGGTGAACCGCTCACCGCGGAACAGAACCGTATTCTGCAGGCCCAGATGCGCACGCAGACCGAGCTGCTCAACTCCCTGCTGCGCGGCGGCGATACGCTTATGCTCGAACTGACCAAGCTGAAGGTCGCCAACGGTCAGCTAGAGGATGCGCTTAAAGAGATCAACGAAGCGACCCACCGCTATCTGTTCTGGACCTCCGACGTCAGCCCAATCGGCTTCTCATGGCCGCTGGAGATCGTTCAGGACCTACGCCGTCTGATCTCGCTCGATACCATGAGCCAGCTCGGCAAAGCCAGCATGATGATGCTGACCAGCAAAGAGACCCTGCTGCCGCTCTTCGTCGCGCTCATTCTGGTGGGGTTCAGTATTAGCTCACGCCGCCATTTCACCAGCTTCCTTGAGCGCTCCAGCGCGCGCGTCGGTAAGGTGACGCAGGATCACTTCTGGCTCACGCTGCGCACGGTGTTCTGGTCAATACTGGTGGCCTCGCCGCTGCCGGTACTGTGGATGACGCTGGGCTATGGCCTGCAGGCCGCCTGGCCTTTCCCGCTGGCGGTCGCCATTGGCGATAGCGTTACCGCTACGGTGCCGCTGCTGTGGGTGGTGATGATTTGCGCCACGTTCGCCCGCCCTAACGGCCTGTTTATCGCCCACTTTGGCTGGCCGCGCAGCCGCGTCAGCAAAGCGATGCGCTACTACCTGATGAGCATCGGGCTGATCGTGCCGCTGATTATGGCGCTGATTACTTTCGATAACCTCAACGATCGCGAGTTCTCCGCCTCGCTGGGCCGCCTCTGCTTTATGCTGATTTGCGGCGCGCTGGCGATGGTGACCCTGAGCCTGAAACGCGCCGGCATTCCGCTGTATCTCGACAAAGAAGGCAGCGGCGACAATATGCTGAACCGGCTGCTGTGGAATATGCTGCTCGGCGCGCCGCTGATAGCGATGCTGGCGGCGGCGATCGGCTATCTCGCCACGTCGCAGGCGCTGCTCGCCAGGCTTGAAACCTCGGTCGCCATCTGGTTCCTGCTGCTGGTGGTTTATCACATCATACGCCGCTGGATGCTGATCCAGCGGCGGCGCCTGGCGTTCGATCGCGCGAAGCACCGTCGGGCGGAGATCCTCGCCCAGCGCGCCCGCGGCGAAGAGGAAGTCCAGCATACCAGCAGCCCGGAAGGTTCGATGGAAGCTGAGGTCAGCGAGGTCGATCTTGATGCCATCAGTACCCAGTCGTTGCGTCTGGTGCGCTCCCTGCTGATGCTGATCGCGCTGGTGTCGGTTATCGTGCTGTGGTCAGAAATCCACTCCGCGTTTGGCTTCCTGGAGAATATCTCGCTGTGGGACGTCACCTCCACGGTACAGGGCGTTGAGAGCCTGGAGCCGATTACCCTCGGCGCGGTGCTGATAGCCATCCTGGTGCTGATTATTACTACCCAGCTGGTGCGCAACCTGCCCGCGCTGCTGGAGCTGGCTATCCTCCAGCATCTGGAACTGACGCCGGGCACCGGCTACGCCATCACCACCATCACTAAGTATCTGCTGATGCTGATCGGCGGTCTGGTCGGCTTCTCGATGATTGGGATTGAGTGGTCCAAGCTGCAGTGGCTTATTGCCGCGCTCGGTGTGGGTCTCGGTTTTGGCCTGCAGGAGATCTTCGCCAACTTTATCTCGGGCCTGATTATCCTGTTTGAGAAACCGATCCGCATTGGCGATACGGTCACCATTCGCGATCTCACCGGTAGCGTGACGCGCATTAATACCCGCGCCACCACCATCAGCGACTGGGACCGTAAAGAGATTATCGTACCGAACAAGGCGTTCATCACCGAACAGTTCATCAACTGGTCGCTGTCGGATTCCGTGACCCGCGTGGTGCTAACGGTGCCTGCTCCGGTAGATGCCGATACCGAAGAGGTGGCGCAGATCCTGTTAAATGCCGCGCACCGCTGTTCGTTGGTTATCGATACCCCGGCGCCGGAAGCGTTCCTCGTTGATCTGCAGCAGGGGATCCAGATTTTCGAGCTGCGTATCTACGCCGCCGAAATGGGTCACCGGATGCCGCTGCGCCACGAGATGCACCAGCTGATTCTGGCCGGATTCCGCGAGCACGGTATCGATATGCCGTTCCCGCCGTTCCAGATGCGCCTGGAGAGCATCGATGGCAGAAAAAGCAGCAGGGCGCTGACCTCGGCAGGGAAAACCAGCCGCGCGCCCGGCAGCCTGTAAGAACGGCCTTGCCTGAACGCAGGCAAGGCCAGCGTTTTAGCTCTCCTGAACCATCAGCTGCACCGCCGTACGCCGGCGGTAATTCTCATAGATCCCCAGCGCCAGCAGCGAAAAGAAAGCCGGTCCGCCGACCATCCACAGCGCGCTGCTCCAGTCACCCGCTTCCATCACCGGCTCAATCACGGTAAAGATGTTGGCAAATGCCACCACCAGTACCACAACGGCGGTCGCCAGCAGCGTCGAGCCGCGGTGTTTAAAAATCACAAAGGGGCGATCGAGATCCTGCTTCGCCTTAAAAAAAGGAAATGCCAGCGTTAAAAACAGATACGGCAGCGTCATAGAGACATTCGCCATCAGCGTCAGTTTGTTATAAAACGCCGACGCGGTATCGCCCCCAAAGGAAACCAGCAGAATAAACACGCTCACCAGCAGGCACTGCCACCACATGGCGTTCGCCGGCATACCGTTAGCGTTAATTCGCGTCATTGCTGAAGGCCAGAGCGCTTTTGGCGTGCCCTGAATAATCGCCTTTAACGGCGAGTAGCTCAGGGTAAAGAAAGCGCCGGTATAAGCGAGGAACATGGCGAGTCCGGTGATTCTGGCAAACCATAATCCGCTCAGGGCGGCGACGGCGGGCGGCAGATGCATCGCATTAGCCAGGGTGGCGCCAAGGCGGGTCATCAGCACGTAGGTGATATTACCGAGGTTCGTGGAAGGGTTGCTCAATACCTGCTGCCAGTTGGCGCTCACGCCCCACAGAACAATCGCCAGCGAATAGCCAACAGAAATGACGACCGCCGCGATAACAATGCCTTTGGCAAAATTCTTTTCCGGCTGCTCGGTTTTATCCACCAGACCGCCAACCGCTTCGATTCCGCCGTAGGCAAAGATGGCAAAAACCACGAACGATAGCATCGCCAGACCGGACTGATAGCCTGGATTAGGCGAGGCCGTGAAATCCAGCGGTTGGGCAAAATGGCCGCCGTTGAGCAGTAAAATCACCAGGCTCACCAGCAGCAGGACCAGATTAAGGCCCATGACCGCGATCCCGCCGACGGCGGTAATTTTGGCGATTTTGTGCATGCCTTTTACCGCGACAAAGGTCACCAGCAGCATCCAGCACGCGGCAAGAATACCGACCGTTTGCGTGGAGGTCAGTCCGGCCAGCGCCCAGGATTGCGTTTTATCCGCGCCGAATAAGAATGTGGAAAACGGCACCCAAATTTTAGCCGCCGTGCTGACCATCCAGACCACATAGGATGAAAACCACATAAAGGCCCCCATAAACGCAAAGCGCGGGCCGACGCTATGATTCATCCATGAATAGATCCCGCCCTCCTCCTTACGATAGGCCGCTCCCATCTCCGCCATCATTAGCGCAAAAGGGATAAAGAAAAACAGAGCGGAGAAGAGATAAAACGGCATCGCGCTGTAGCCCATCAGGTAGAACGCTGAGGGGCTGTTTGCAAAACCAAATACCGAGGTGAAGATCATTAATATCAGCCCAATCAGGCTCATCTTCTTTATTTGCTGGTGCATAAATCTATCCAAACGCGGTATCGCGGCAGAGGATGCCGGATAACCCAAAAAAATGAGCGCGGATAGTAGCAAAAAACCAAACGGTTCTTGTGGGTATTAGGGCTAAAAGGCGGGCTTCCCTTCCATCATCGAAAGGGAAGCTGAGAGAGGATCAGGCGCGGTCGACGGTGAAAGAGAGAACCTCACCGATGCTTTCTGCCCCCAGGGCCAGCATCACGACGCGGTCAACGCCCAGCGCCACGCCGGAACAATCCGGCAGGCCGGCTTCGAGAGCGGCCAGCAGATGACGATCGATTGGCTGCTGCGGCAGGCCGCGAGCGGCGCGCTTGCGGTTATCCTGCTCAAAACGCTGCTGCTGTTCGCGCGCGTCGGTCAGCTCATGAAAACCGTTCGCCAGCTCAATGCCTTTGTAATAGACCTCAAAACGTTCCGCCACGCGGTGATCTTCGGTGCTGATTTGCGCCAGCGACGCCTGGCTTGCCGGGAAGTGATAAATAAACGTCGGACGATCTTTACCGATGTGCGGCTCGACGCCCATGGTAAAAAGTAGCTGAAGCAGCGTATCCCGGTCCTCTTCCGTATCGGCGATATTGCTCAGATCCAGCTTCGCCGCCGCTTCGCGCAGCTGCGTTTTATCCGCCGACAGCGGATCGATTTCCAGATGACGCTGGAAGGCTTGCTGATAGGAGAGGCTTTCGGCTGGCTGGCAGTCGAGGACCTGCTGGAGCAGATCGTCCACTTCATTGATCAGCCGGTACATGTCATAGCACGGACGATACCACTCCAGCATGGTGAATTCCGGGTTATGGTGGCGCCCCATCTCTTCATTGCGGAAGCTACGGCACAGCTGAAACACCGGGCCGCAGCCGGCTGCCAGCAGGCGCTTCATGTGATACTCCGGGCTGGTCATCAGGTACAGGTTCAGCCCCTGAGAATGACCAGGACCGACGAAACGCGTCTCAAACGGGACCATATGAATATCCGTCACCGTCGCCTGACTCATGCAGGGCGTCTCCACCTCCAGCACGCCGCGGTCGGTAAAGAAACGGCGAATTTCCGCCATGACCGCTGCACGTTTTAATAGATTTGGAATGGATGCGCTCGGCTGCCAGGTTGCCGTTTCGCTCATGGTACGTTCTCCGATTTGAAACAAGGGCACGAAGTCTACTCGTAACTGGCGGATGAAACAAATTTTGTGCGAATACGTAAACGCGTTACATACACTTAATTTATTGATAACCCAAAAACATAAAGCAATGAGATAAACGACCGCACAGAACGATAAAAAAATCGAACACGTCAATTTTCCCTCATAACCCTACGGCTATACTCCTTACCTATAAAGGAGCAGTGATACGTTTTCGCCAGCCCGGCGGCGAAATAAACAAAAACTGGAGGAATGTCGTGCAAACTTTTCAAGCCGATCTTGCCGTAATAGGCGCAGGCGGAGCAGGTCTTCGCGCCGCAATAGCCGCCGCGCAAGCTAATCCAAATGCAAAAATCGCTCTAATTTCAAAAGTCTATCCTATGCGCAGCCATACCGTTGCTGCTGAAGGGGGTTCCGCTGCCGTCGCGCAGGATCATGATAGCTTCGAGTACCATTTTCACGACACCGTTGCCGGCGGCGACTGGCTATGTGAGCAGGACGTCGTTGACTACTTCGTTCATCACTGCCCGACGGAAATGACCCAGCTCGAACAGTGGGGATGCCCGTGGAGCCGCCGCCCGGACGGCAGCGTCAACGTCCGGCGATTCGGCGGTATGAAGATCGAACGAACCTGGTTCGCTGCCGATAAAACCGGCTTTCATATGCTGCACACCCTGTTCCAGACCTCGCTTCAATTCCCGCAAATCCAACGCTTCGACGAACATTTTGTTCTGGATATTCTGGTCGATGATGGGCAGGCTCGCGGTCTGGTCGCGATGAATATGATGGAAGGTACGCTGGTGCAGATCCGCGCCAACGCGGTAGTCCTGGCTACCGGCGGCGCTGGACGCGTGTATCGCTACAATACCAACGGCGGTATCGTCACCGGCGACGGGATGGGTATGGCGCTCAGCCACGGCGTACCGCTGCGCGATATGGAGTTCGTGCAGTATCACCCCACCGGCCTGCCGGGCTCCGGTATTCTGATGACGGAAGGCTGCCGCGGCGAAGGCGGTATTCTGGTCAACAAGAACGGCTACCGCTACCTGCAGGATTACGGCATGGGTCCGGAAACCCCGCTGGGCGAACCGAAAAATAAATATATGGAGCTGGGTCCGCGCGATAAAGTCTCCCAGGCTTTCTGGCACGAATGGCGCAAGGGCAACACGATCCCTACGCCGCGAGGCGATGTGGTCTATCTCGATCTGCGCCATTTGGGTGAGAAAAAGCTGCTTGAACGTCTGCCGTTTATCTGTGAACTCTCGAAAGCCTACGTTGGCGTCGATCCGGTAAAAGAGCCGATTCCGGTGCGTCCAACCGCACACTACACCATGGGCGGGATCGAAACCGACCAGCAGTGTGAAACCCGTATCAAAGGGCTGTTTGCCGTTGGCGAGTGTTCTTCTGTGGGTCTGCACGGCGCCAACCGCCTTGGCTCCAACTCCCTGGCGGAGCTGGTGGTCTTTGGTCGTCTGGCCGGTGAGCAGGCCATGCAGCGCGCAACCGAAGCGGGCGAAGCCAATAGCGCCGCGCTGGACGCGCAGGTCGTCGATATCGAGAAGCGCCTGAAAGATCTGGTTAATCAGGAAGGTAACGAGAACTGGGCGAAGATTCGCGACGAAATGGGTCTGTCGATGGAAGAAGGCTGCGGCATCTACCGTACGCCGGAGCTCATGCAGAAAACGGTCGATAAGCTCGCCGAGCTGCAGGAGCGCTTCAAGCGCGTGCGGATCACCGACACGTCCAGCGTGTTCAATACCGACCTGCTGTACACCATCGAACTGGGCCATGGTCTGAACGTCGCCGAATGTATGGCGCATTCCGCCCTCGCGCGTAAAGAGTCCCGCGGCGCGCATCAGCGCCTGGATGAAGGCTGCACCGAGCGCGACGACGTCAACTTCCTCAAGCATACCCTCGCTTTCCGCGATGCCGATGGTCACACCAGTCTGGAGTACAGTGATGTGAAAATCACCACTCTGCCGCCGGCAAAACGCGTGTACGGTGCGGAAGCGGAAGCAGCCGAGAAGAAGGAGACGACGAATGGCTGAGATGAAAAACATGAAAGTCGAAGTGGTGCGCTACAACCCGGAAGTGGACATCGCACCGCACAGCGCTTTCTATGAAGTTCCCTATGATGAGCAAACCTCGCTGCTTGATGCGCTGGGCTATATCAAAGACAACCTCGCGCCGGACCTCAGCTACCGCTGGTCCTGCCGCATGGCGATTTGCGGTTCCTGCGGCATGATGGTGAACAAGGTGCCAAAACTGGCCTGCAAAACCTTCCTGCGCGAATACACCAAAGGCATTAAAGTCGAGGCGCTGGCTAACTTCCCGATTGAGCGCGATCTGGTGGTCGATATGACCCACTTTATTGAAAGCCTGGAAGCGATTAAGCCGTACATCATTGGCAACCCGCGCACGCCCGATCAGGGGCCTAACACCCAGACCCCGGCGCAAATGGCCAAGTACCACCAGTTCTCCGGCTGCATTAACTGCGGCCTGTGCTACGCGGCCTGCCCGCAGTTTGGTCTTAATCCGGAGTTTATCGGCCCGGCGGCGATCACCCTCGCCCATCGCTACAACGAAGACAGCCGCGACCACGGTAAAAAGGAACGTATGGCGCAGCTTAACGGCCAGAATGGCGTCTGGACATGTACTTTCGTGGGCTACTGCTCCGAAGTCTGCCCGAAACACGTCGACCCGGCGGCCGCGATCCAGCAGGGCAAGGTAGAAAGCTCGAAAGACTTTCTTATCGCCACCCTGAAACCACGCTAAGGAGTGCAGTATGACGACTAAACGCAAACCCTACGTGCGGCCGATGCCGTCCACCTGGTGGAAAAAGCTGCCGTTTTATCGCTTCTATATGCTGCGTGAGGGAACAGCGGTACCCACGGTCTGGTTCAGCATCGTGCTGATTTACGGATTGTTCGCACTGAAGCACGGCGCGGAGAGCTGGGCCGGGTATATCGGTTTTCTGCAAAATCCGATTGTCGTGATCCTGAACCTGATCACGCTTGCAGCCGCGCTGCTGCATACCAAAACCTGGTTTGAGCTGGCACCGAAAGCTGCCAATATTATCCTTAAAGGCGAGAAAATGGGGCCAGAGCCGGTTATTAAGGGGCTTTGGGTCGTCACTGCGGTCGTCACCGTGGTGATCCTGTTTGTCGCGCTGTTCTGGTAAGGAGGCTGGAATGATTAATCCCAAACCAAAACGTTCTGATGAACCGGTATTCTGGGGGCTGTTTGGCGCTGGCGGCATGTGGGGAGCGATTGTCGCCCCCGTTATCGTGCTGCTGGTGGGTATTATGCTGCCGCTCGGACTGGCGCCCGCGGACGCCTTCAGCTACGAACGCGTGCTGGCTTTCGCCCATAGCTTTATTGGCCGCGCATTCATTTTCCTGATGATTGTGCTGCCGCTATGGTGTGGACTTCACCGTATTCACCATGCGATGCATGATTTGAAAATTCACGTACCCAACGGTAAGTGGGTCTTCTACGGCCTCGCGGCGATTCTGACCGTCGTCGCTCTGGTCGGCATATTGTTCATCTAAAGCGCTCGCCGGAGGCCGCTTTTACCTCCTCGGCGATAAGCCCGGTAGCATTATGTTACCGGGCTCGCTTCTCAAGAAAATTCCGCCGCATTTTTCCTGCCTGAATCTACACTTAGCTTAAAACTGGCAAGGAAAACATTATGCGTCTGCTACCCGTTATTGCGGTTGTTGCCGCTTCATTTCTGCTTGTAGCCTGCAGCGCGCCGACGCCACCTCCTGGCGTAACCGTGGTCAGTCCGTTCAACCCTCAACGCTATCTTGGCACCTGGTATGAGATTGCCCGCTTCGATCACCATTTTGAGAGCGGTTTAGAAAAAGTTACCGCAACCTATAGCCTGCGCGACGATGGTGGGCTGGACGTGGTCAATAAGGGATACAACCCCGACCGGGGGATGTGGCAGAAGACCGACGGCGTGGCTTACTTTACCGGGGAGCCCACGCGAGCCGCGCTGAAAGTGTCGTTTTTCGGCCCCTTCTATGGCGGCTATAACGTGATTGCGCTGGACAAGGATTATCGCTACGCGCTGGTTTGCGGACCTGACCGGGATTATCTCTGGCTACTGGCGCGAGCGCCGAAAATCCCGCCAGAAGTGAAGCAGCAGATGCTGGATATCGCTACCCGGCAGGGATTCGACGTCAGCAAACTGCTGTGGGTCAATCAGCAGTATTAATGCGCGCTCATTTTCAGGCCAATGATACCAATCACAATACACGCCAGGCTGGCAATGCGCATCGGGCTGGCGGATTCGCCTAGCAGGATAATCCCCGTCACGGCTGCGCCGACCGCGCCAATTCCGGTCCAAACGGCGTAAGCCGTCCCCACGGGTAGCGTTTTCATCGCCCACGACAACAGCGCCATGCTGATGACCATGGCGGCAATCGTTATCACGCTTGGCACCAGGCGGCTAAACCCATGGGTATATTTCAGGCCGACAGCCCAGACGACTTCCAGCAGACCGGCGATAAACAGAATAAACCAGGACATATGGCTCCTTTGATGGGGCCGTCCCCAGATGTGAAACGCTTACAGGCCGTCCCGTAAGGTAGATGATATTCCGCAGGAATTATACACGACGTGGCAACGGTGAGGAAGAACGGTACGACCAACGGCCGTACCGCCATGGTCTATTGCTGAGCTTTGGTCGCGGCGCCCGAAATCGCGCTACCGCCTTCTGAAATATCCTGACCTACACCGCGCGTGGTGTTACATGCGGTCAGTACAGAGGAAAGTGCCAAAACCGTAAAGAACGCTGCAATCGCTTTTTTTACCATAATGTCATCCTTATTAACCAGTTTTAGTTATCGTGCTCTATAAGCATAGACAAACTGGTCCAGGATGAGGGAAGCGAGACGATTTTTAAGAGAAAAAGAAGTGAAGAAAGTGAATCAGATAGAGGGTGAGTATATGAATAAGAATTGCCTGATGAAATAAGATTAGCTGACCGCGTGAGAAATAGCATGACCCAGGCTCTGGATATCCTCGCCCACGCCGCGAGCCGTATTGCACCCGGCAAGCAGAGAACCGCTCAGCAATAACAGTAGCAACAGTTTCAGTGTAGGACTCATCTTCCTTGCCTGCGGTTTCAACCTGTAGAGGCGCAGCATGGCGCTGCGCCAACTCTTTCGCCGCCTGAATTACTTCACGCGGGAGACGTATTCGCCAGAGCGAGTATCGACTTTGATGACTTCGCCAATCTGTACGAACAGAGGAACTTTAACCACTGCGCCAGTGGACAGCGTTGCAGGCTTGCCGCCGGTACCCGCGGTATCGCCTTTCAGGCCTGGATCGGTTTCAACGATTTCCAGCTCAACAAAGTTTGGCGGGGTGACGGAAATAGGCTGACCGTTCCACAGGGTCACGATGCATTCAGCCTGATCCAGCAGCCATTTAGCGTTATCGCCAACGGCTTTAGCATCAGCGGCCAGCTGTTCGAAGGTAGAGTTGTTCATAAAGTGCCAGAACTCACCGTCGTTATACAGGTAAGTCAGGTTCATATCGACAACGTCCGCACCTTCAGCAGAATCGGTAGATTTGAAGGTTTTCTCAACGCGAGTACCGGTCAACAGGCGGCGCAGCTTAACGCGCGCGAAAGCCTGGCCTTTGCCGGGTTTAACGAATTCACTGGCTTCAACGGCATAAGGTTCGCCGTCCATCATGATTTTAAGACCGGCACGAAAATCGTTGCTATAGTAAGTCGCCATAAGGCCCTCTGAAATTTTGTTAATTGGTAGCTAAGCCACAAAATGGCGCATATTGTAACCCTAAATACCCCATCCAGAGAAGATTGGTTAACGCAACTTGCCGATGTTGTGACCAGTCCTGATGAACTGCTGCATCTTTTAAATGTAGACGCAGATGCGAATCTATTGGCAGGACGTGATGCTAAGCGCCTGTTCGCACTGCGTGTTCCGCGGGCGTTTATTGCCCGTATGGAGCCAGGCAATCCCAACGATCCTCTTCTACGTCAGGTACTTACCTCCCAGGAAGAGTTTATTAATGCCCCAGGATTCTCTACCGATCCGCTGGAAGAACAGCATAGCGTGGTACCCGGTCTGCTGCATAAATACAGCAACCGTGCGCTACTGCTGGTGAAAGGCGGCTGCGCGGTAAATTGTCGTTATTGCTTCCGTCGTCACTTCCCCTATGCTGAAAACCAGGGCAATAAGCGTAACTGGCAGCAGGCCCTGGAGTACATTTCGGCACATCCACAGCTGGATGAGATCATTTTTTCCGGCGGCGATCCGCTTATGGCCAAGGATCATGAACTCGACTGGCTATTGACGCAGCTGGAATCTATTCCGCACATCAAGCGCCTGCGTATTCACAGCCGGCTGCCCATTGTGATTCCTGCGCGTATAACTGATACGCTGGTTGCCCGTATTGCTGCATCATCGTTACAGGTACTGCTGGTAAACCACGTTAACCACGCCAACGAGATTGATGCGGCGTTTCGTGCGTCCATGAAAAAACTGCGTATGGCTGGCGTGACCTTATTGAATCAAAGCGTGCTGCTGCGCGGCGTAAATGATAACGCCAACACGCTTGCCGACCTGAGCAACGCGCTATTCGACGCCGGCGTCATGCCTTATTATCTGCACGTGTTAGACAAAGTGCAGGGAGCGGCGCATTTTATGGTCAGTGACGAAGAGGCCAGAGCGATCGTGCGCGAATTGCTGACGCAGGTGTCCGGCTATTTAGTACCAAAACTTGCGCGGGAAATCGGCGGGGAACCCAGCAAGACGCCCCTCGACTTGGGGTTAAAGCAGCAATAGTCAATCCGTCTGCCGGGCATGGCCAGGCAGACTGCCTATTTGCTATTACTCACTGGTATATAACTACTACTGCTTAATCATTTTCGTAAAACCAGTCGTTATCCTTTCTGAAAGAAAGTAAAAGCAAATATAAAAGCAAGCTGTAAACCCATTCATTAAAGCTACAAGAAAAGAGAAAGAATGTTTGCTGCGGTCATAACCAATAGCAGGGGTAAAATCCACTTGGGTAATTTGAACTCTGTTGCTTTATTGTCATTGAAATTTTTTTGCGCATCTTCCTGAATGGCTAAATTATGAGTCACATTGTTCTCAACCGGAGGCGAAGATGTGCTCGCGGTGATCTGCACATTTTCAGGGTTTTCTGGCTCTTTTTCGTCCGTTCGGAAGAATGACGCGATATTTGATCCTGCGGCGAGAACAAATCCCCGCTGCCTTACTGTGACAATAATATCTTGCGATAATCCTGCTTTCAGTAATGATTTTCTTAGCAAGGAAATGTTCTGATAGAACGTATTCTGAGAAACAACAATCCCTCTATTTTTCCACACTATATCCAGAAACTCCTCCCTGGATATAATCTTCCCGTTGCTTTCGAGCAAAAGTTGCAGGCAGCGTGCCGTTGGCACATTGAGGGTCACGCTGTCCCCATTCTCTCCTACAGGCTGTAGCTCATTCATATTTACATTAAAAATAACTTTATTATTAATGATATATTCATTGAATATCATAATCCCAATCCTCTCTCACCATTCCATATGAAACAAAGATGAATTAAATTCAAATTCACCTTTAGCAAACACAACACATCCCTTTTAGCCTGCCAGATTAGATAATTTCAAGGATAAATTCCCGCTCCTCCCAGAGCAAAGATAATATTATCATGATATTTGAACCAAATGGAAGACTGATTTACAACTATACGTTCCAGATACGCTCGTTATTATCTACGAAGTCTACTTGTGAATTTGCAACCTTCAATAAACAAGCTTTAAATTCAAGCAGAATTCACATGCATTTTATCTACCCTGCACTTAGATTTGTTACCGCTCCGGCACAATACGCGCTGATTTGTACAATAGTGGCGGCAGGAGAAAGATAACGATAGCGCTCAGGCAGCATAGCGGAATGCTAGTTATTACTATTCATACTAATTAACATCCACGCCATGACGCTATTCAGGACTTTAGTATCTCTATATGGATTAAATAAATGAAAAAAACAATTGTAGCTGTAATGGTCGCTGCTTCAGCAGTTCTGAGTGCCCAGGCTTTTGCGGCAGGGAACAGTTCTAACCTGACTATTCTGGGCAACGTAACCGACACCGGTGAATCCTGTAACGTAACGCCGTCCGCGATGATTTCAGGCGGATCTTTAACGCTGGATGATGTAAAAGCATCCGTGCTGGAGGCCCTGGCTGTCAACGCACCGTATATGTCTACAGCAAAAGATATTGAGTACAAAATCGAAGACTGCCAGAAAGGCGCTAAAGACTTTAGTGGCAATATCAACGTCACCGTAACAGGCGACTATATCAGCGGCCAGGATGACGTGCTGACCAACTCCGCGGCCAGCCCGGCGACTAACGCTGCGGTTACCGTGGTTAATACCGATGGAACTCGCGTAAGCTTCACCGGCACTACGCCTAAGGTTATTGCATATACTGCGGGTACGCCTTCTTATCTGCGTTATAAAGCCGCATACGTTAAAACCGCAAATGGCGTTACCGATGGTGCAGTTAAGGGTGTAGCAACCTTTACTATTAGCTACTAATAAGCATGCCGGGGTTTACCTGAGGTAAACCCCATTCTTATATTCAGGGAATGAATTATGCTGAAGTCATTATTAAGGCTAACTACACTTTATTTTATTACCATCAGCTTCGTAGCCCACAGCGGAGTCGTGGTGGATTCAACCCGTCATCTTTATAAAGAAGGCGCGCGAGAAATCAGCGCAAACATTGAAAATAAAGATGATACGCCATATCTTATTAAATCCTGGGTAGAAGCACCTGAAGGAACGAAAGACAGCTTTTTTATGGTGACGCCTCCACTTTTCCGTCTGGAGGGAAAGCAAACGAATACGGTGCGTGTTTTTCCTAATGCGTATATATCCAAAGCACCAAAGGATCGTGAAACCGTCTACTTCTTTAACGTTATGTCTATCCCGCCAACCAGCGATAGCGAAGCCGATAAAAACAAGCTGCAGCTCGCCGTTCGCCACAGAATGCGCCTCATCTATCGTCCACGCGCTATTCAGGATATGAATATTACTACTGAGGCCAAAAATCTGCAGTGGCGTAAGTCCGGTAATAAAATAACGTTAAAAAATCCGACCCCATTCTTTATTTATTTTAAAACAATAACAATAAACGGCAGGGATATTACTAGTTCAGTTAATAACATTGATGCTTTTTCCAGCAAAGAATTTACTTTGCCTGCAGGTATAAATGGTTCAGAGATCGTATGGAAGGTGGCTACGGATAATGGGGGCTCGGGCCCAGCTAACACCGCATCGATTTAAATTCTTTTTCATTGGCCAGGGTGAAAAGTATGTCTATTTCAATAAAAAAGATGGGAGGGGCGCTATCCGGAACCTACCACACATTTTTCGTTCTCGTTCCGGCGCTCGCTCTCGGTTTAAGCGCTAATGCCCTGGCACGTGATTTTTTTGATCCCGCTTTTATAAAATCAGTAAATCAGGGCGATCCATCCTCAATACCGGACCTGTCCCTGTATTCAACCAGGGATGCACAGGCACCAGGGGTGTACCGCATTGACGTTATTTTAAATAATAGTCTGCAAGAAACGGCCGATATTCGCTTTGTTGACAAAAAAGATCCGGCGACTGATGCCTTAAAACTCGCGCCATGTTTAAGCATTGCTAAATTAACCACCTATGGTTTACGTTCCGAAGCATTTCCAACATTAAAAGAGGATGCTAACGGCTGTGCTGATACGAGCGTCATCCCGGATTTCACCACCGATTTTAACTTTAATACTCAACAGCTGCTGATATCCATACCGCAGGCAGCCCTGTCGACGATAGCTCAGGGATTTGTTTCTCCCGATGAGTTTGATGACGGTATTAACGCCTTGCTGACCAACTATCAGTTTAGTTCGGGCAAAGACTATGAAGCGGACAATGAGTATTACAATCTTAACCTACAATCCGGCCTGAACATTGGGCCGTGGCGCCTGCGCAACCTTAGTACCTGGAATAAATCAGCAGGCACGAAGAGTGACTGGGATTCCGTCTATCTCTATGCGCAGCGAAGCATTGTGTCGTTGAAAAGCACCTTAGTCATGGGTGAAAGCACCTCTCTCTCCAGCATTTTTGACAGCGTGCCCTTCACGGGGATTCAGCTGGCAACCGATACGGACATGATTCCTGAAAGCCTGCGCGGCTTCGCACCTGTTGTTCGTGGTATTGCCAGGACCAACGCTCGCATCGTCATTAAACAGAATGGCTATCAAATCTACCAGGCCTTTGTCGCTCCGGGCGCTTTCGAAATCACCGATCTCTACTCGACCGGCGGCAACGGTGACCTTTACGTCACCGTCGAGGAGTCCGATGGTTCCCGACAGAACTTCGTCGTGCCTTACGCCTCTCTGCCATTAATGCTCAGAGAAGGCCAGATGGAGTATGAGATCACGAGCGGTAAATATCGCCCATATGACGGCAATATAGATGAAAAGCCGTTTACGCAGGCTACGATCGGCTACGGTGTCTTAAGCAACACCACTTTCTATACCGGTTTGCAGGCGGCATCCAACTATCAGGCGCTCGCTTTCGGGGCCGGGCAAAACCTTGGCGATATTGGCGCGGTTTCCGCAGACGTCACGACAGCCTGGTCCCACAAGAAAGATGAAGATAAAACGTCCGGCCAATCCTGGCGTATCCGCTATGGTAAAAATATTCTTGAGACCGGCACCAATATTACCGTAGCCGGCTACCGCTATTCGACCTCCGGGTACAATACGCTAAGCGATGTGATGAACACCTATAGCAACAGATACGGCGGCTATACTCCACGCTCTCTGCGTAACAGAACCAATATTACCGTCAGCCAAAGCCTGGGGGCCGGGTTAGGTAGCCTTTCTGTATCCGGTATATTCGAGGATTACTGGGACAGCAAGCGCCACAATAACTCGCTGAATATTGGTTACAACGGCGGGTTCCGTCGCTTTAACTATTATGCCGGCTATAGCTATAGCCGCTACAGCTGGGGAAATAGTGGCTCCGGCCGTTATGTAGAAGATGACCATGTCGTTTCATTTAATATCTCTATTCCTTTAAGCGAGTGGTTGCCTAATGCTTATGCGACCTACAACGTCACCAACAGCAGCCCGGGCTCGACCGATCAGTATGTTTCTCTGAGCGGGGTGGCGCTGGAAAATCATAACCTCGACTGGAACGTACAGCAGGGCTACAGCAATCGGGAGGATGCCAGCGGCGGCGTCTACGGCAACTATCGTGGTTCAACGGGTTCAGTTAACGCCGGCTACAGTTATGCCAAACATAGCCAGTTGATTAACTATGGTCTGAGCGGCGGCGTATTAATGCATGCCGACGGTATTACCCTGGGTCAGGAAATGTCTGAAACCGCCGTATTGGTTAAAGCACCCGGGCTGAAAAATGTACGCCTGGAAAACGACGCGACTATCGAAACGGACTCCCGCGGCTACGCGATTATTCCGTACGTTACGCCATACCATCGGACCAACGTAACCTTAGATAGCACGACTCTGGGGAATAATATGGAATTGCCAAATACGACGCAAAAAGTCGTGCCTACCCGTGCAGCCGTGGTACGGGCGAACTTCGCGGGTAATATTGGCCGCCGCGCATTCCTTATCCTTAAGAGAGCATCAGGCGAAAACGTGCCGTATGGCGCAACGGTAACGTCAACTACCGATAAAAATGCCCAGGCCAGTATCGTGTCTGATGGTGGGATGGTCTACATGTCCGGTCTAAAAGATAACGGTGAAGTCTATGCCCAGTGGGGTTCAAAGACTGGCCAGCGGTGTAAAGCGGCTTATAGTCTGGCTACGGAAATCGAAGGCATCGCGCAGACGACTGCGGTTTGCCACCAACAGGGAAAGTAATACTATGAAATGTCTTTTTTTTATTATTAGTTTACTCAGCATAAGCTTACAGGCGGTGGCTACCTGCTCATATAGTAAAACGGGTGGCGGTGCGATTACCGTTAGTTTTAACGGTTCTGTCATCGCGGATTCCACATTACCTAACGGTAGCATATTAGCGTCGGCAAGACGTGGAAGTGTAAATCCCAAAACATTTTCATCGTGTAGTTCCAGCGATGTTTATGTCGTCAGAACCGTACCTGTCGTAAGCCCATCTAATATTACTAAAATTGGTGGAAAAATAGTTTATGAGACAGGTATCCCCGGTATTGGGTTTCAGATTTCTGATATTACCTTACCATCAGTTAACTATTTTTCCCCTGCAGAAATAGATCAGCCAGAAATAGCCAGCAATCATTATTTTTCTAAAGCGTCTGGACAGGTCATGGTCTGGTTAGTGAAAACCGGCCCCATAACGAAACAAAAGGGAAACAAAACGGCGGTTTATTTTATGGCTGGCCCGCCAAATCAGACCAACACGGGTGCATCGAATACCGCTGAATTATTCAGAATCAATGTGGATTTGACTAACATTACTTTTAAGGAAAGTACCTGCGAAATCTCGCCGCGCAATGGGAGTATCGTAAAACTATCAACCATTGATATTTCTGATTTAAATTCCGTAGCAGTCGGCAGTGCCGCAGGCAAGTCCAAAAATATCACCCTCGATATTAACTGCCCGGATTCAGAAATCAACAAAAAATATGTTTACTGGTTTAGCCCTATATCTGTAGCATCGACGAGCGTAAATGGACTATTACTAAATTCATTACCAGACGGCGCTCAAAACATAGGTATTATTCTTAAGAGAAATGGTTCTGCGATAAAATTTAACGATCTGAGTGCTTACCCCTTCGTCAGTGCTAAGAGTCAGGATCTAACGCTCACTGCTGACTATTTTAAAATCGCTAAAAATGTCTCTACAGGCATCACTGGGGAGATAAAAACAGATTTAGAGGTCATCCTCCAGGAGGAATAATTTTCCGATAAGCAAGGATATAAGCATATACCATCAAGTTTTACATAGACTTAATGATGAATAAAAGCAAAAACGTTATAAATCCAAAATTATTCGAGTGGTGAGTGCGAGAATACCTGGCAGTTTACTGCATTAAGTGGCTGGGATGAGCGCACTCAGCCAACGCTCATGCAGCCTGAAGCATGGCGGTTATAAATACCTATCGTTATCAATCCGTTCTCTCACACACAATCACGCCATCAATATTAATTCACTAAAGCTGATACATGAACCGCTAAAAATTCACTAATCAATCATTAACACAGACATTGAAAAATAACAGACACATATTAGAATCAGCCTCGAAATACCACCTTGCG
Source organism: Klebsiella sp. JN_Kp126 (assembly GCF_033843325.1). NCBI lineage: Bacteria > Pseudomonadati > Pseudomonadota > Gammaproteobacteria > Enterobacterales > Enterobacteriaceae > Klebsiella > Klebsiella sp. JN_Kp126. The sequence goes on from NZ_JAWXQV010000056.1 coordinate 142,856, forward strand.
CATTCGTGTATTTCGTTTTCTAAAACATGTCAAAATAGATTTTGACTTGTTGTTGTTTTCTTAAAGCACTCATATATTAAAGGAATATATAATGAAACAACTCACTGTATTTGAAATGGAAGAGATTTCTGGTGGCTACTGCTGGGACTTCTCATCGATTACTGGCGCCTTAACCAGCATTGTTTTTAATAGCGCAGAAGCTATCGGGGCATCCATTTTAGGTGCCACTGCAGGCGCACTTGCCGGTTCTGCTATGGGCGGCATCTTTGGCGGCAACGGTGGCGGCATTTTGGGTATCGGGTCAATTGGCCAGGCGGTGGGGATGATTTACGGTCTGTGCGTTGGCGGCGTTGGTGGCGCTATTGCTGGTGCCATGGTTGGCTGGGATATCACTCTCGATAAATGTATCGAGATGTTTGATGGATTTGTTGATGGTACGCTAGCCTACTGGTAAGAAAGTTTTCAGACCATAACTTTATGAAGGCTCTGACGAGCCTTCTTTTATCTTAATTCTCTATCTCAAAGCTGATAACAATGTTAAAAAATATCTATCGCAAGGAAGCGATTGAGTACAAAAAAATTCACTGGAAAGGGAAAGCATTATTGTTAGCAGGCATCCCGGCGTGGTTGGTCACCTTGTTAGCATCACTTTTTCTTCTTGCTCTTGTATTGTCTCTCATATTTTGTACCTTCACTCAGCGCATTGATGTGCGTGGCGAAGTCATTACGCTCCCCCACTCTGTGAACGTCTTCGCGCCACAGCAAGGTTTTGTTGTTAATCAGCACGTAAAAGTGGGTGATATCGTAAATAAAGGCCAACCGCTTTATGAGCTTGACGTTTCGCGTAATACCATCAATGGGAATGTGAGCGCAGCCCAAATTGAAGTGATTAATGAAAAAATCGCCAATGCGGAAGATATTATAAGCAAACTGACGCGCAATAAAGCTGAAACATTAACCGCCCTTGATAAACAGATTAAAACTACTAGCGCCTCATTGGCTGAAACTAATCGCATGCTGGCGACGACTCAGGTAGGCTTAAACAAAATGCATACCAACTTATCCAGCTATGATAAATACCTCAAGGATGGTCTGATCACTAAAGACCAGTATAACTATCAGCATTCTTTATATTTTCAACAGCAAAGTGCCTATCAATCTCTGGTTACCCAAAAAATGCAGCTGGAATCTCAGCTCACGCAAACCAATAGCGATAAAATAACCAAAGCAGCAGACTTTGATAATCAGATCTCCAGCCAGCACAATCAAATCAATGATTACAAAAATCAGCTGGTAGAATCCAACGCGAATGGTAATCTCATTATTAAAGCAACGACTAATGGAAAGATTGAGTCGCTGGCCGTGACAAAGGGGCAGATGGTTGAGAACGGCAGCAGCCTCGCACAGATCAAACCCACAGGGGATATTGAGTATTATCTCATCCTATGGTTACCCAATAATACTATCCCTTATGTGAAGCCAGGCGACACGATTAATATTCGCTATGATGCTTTTCCTGCGGATAAATTTGGACAATTTCCAGGAAAGGTTATTTCTATCTCCTCGGTTCCAGCATCACGCCAGGAGATGGCTGAATATACCAACGTTAATAACGGCACTAGCCAGCAGGAGTTGGCGCTCTATAAAGCCATTATAAAAATTAAAGACAAGACTTTTAACTACAACGGAAAAACGCTCACGCTCTCTAACGGCCTGAAGGCTCAGGCGGTAGTTTTTCTTGAAGAACGTCCGCTTTATATGTGGATGTTTACCCCTTTCTATAAGATGACGCAAAGCGTGAGTGGCCCGATCGATGCATAAAGAACTGTTTAAAACGATTACCGATAAGCTAAATTTTTCGCTCCGCCATAAAACGCCGGTGATATTACAGTCGGAGGCTGCCGAATGCGGTATCGCCTGTCTGGCGATGGTTTGCGGCTTCTACGGGCTCAATATCGACCTGTTCAACTTCCGCCATCGCTACGGCAGTCCTTCTCAGGGCGTTACGCTCATGTCGTTGAGCAAAACGGCGGAACATGCCGGGTTGAAAAGCCGCGCGCTATCCCTCGACCTGGATGAAATCAAGCAGCTAAAGCTGCCCTGCGTCATCCACTGGGGTTTGAATCATTACGTGGTGCTCACTAAAGTGCGTAAAAGCAGCTTTATTGTTCACGACCCGGCGCTGGGTAAACGGGTTATTGGCATCCAGGAAATGTCCAATAACTTTACCGGCGTTGCGCTGGAGCTATGGCCGGACCAAAACTTTCAGCAGGAACAGGCGAAATCTCGTCTACGCCTGCTGGACCTGATGCGTAATATTGTTGGGCTGAAATCCGTTCTGCTCAAGATCTTTGCTTTTTCGGTAGTGGTTGAGGCTATCGGTCTGTTGTTACCCATCGGCACGCAGCTGGTAACCGACCACGTTATCATGGCGCACGATCAGAGCCTGCTTTCGGTTATCTGTATTGGCCTGGTTTTCTTCACGCTCTTCCGTACATTTATTAGTATGCTGCGGGCCTGGATCTCATTAACGTTAAATACGCTGACCAATATTCAGTGGAAGACAACGCTGTTCGATCATCTGGCGAGCCTGCCGTTATCCTTTTTTGAGAAGCGCCATCTGGGCGATATTCAGTCTCGTTTCTCCTCGCTGGATACTATCCGCTCAACCTTCACCAATAGTATTGTTACCGGCATTATCGATTCGATTATGACCGTTGGCCTGCTGATTATGCTAACGCTTTATGGCGGCTGGCTGGTTTGGGTCGTGGTGGGCTTTACTTTATGCTACGTCATCATGCGTTTTGCGACCTACAGCTTCTACCGCCGCGTTGCCGAAGAGCAGGTTATCAAGGGCGCCCGTTCCAGCTCGCACTTTATGGAGTCGCTCTACGGTATTTCAACCATTAAGGCGTTGAACTTAAAAGAACGCCGTTCGCAGCACTGGTTAAATATCAACATCGACGCCTGTAATGCCGGCATCAAACAGACTCGGTTCGATATGATGTTTGGCGGTATTAATACCTTTATTACTTCTATCGACCAGGTTGCGGTTCTCTGGCTGGGGGCAATTATGGTTATTGATAACAATATGACCCTTGGCATGTTTATGGCCTTTAATGCCTATCGCGGTCAGTTCTCGCAGCGCGCCTCAAGTTTGATCGATCTGATTATGCAGCTGCGTATGCTGTCGTTACATAATGAGCGTCTTTCAGAGATCGTCTTTAGCGAGCCGGAAAAAGAACTGCCTTCACGACGCGTTTTTGCAGAAAACACGGGCGTTAAACTGGAAGTGAAGAATCTCAGCTACCAGTACGATCCGTTCTCGCAGCCTATTTTTTCTAATTTAAATATTACCGTTGAACCGGGCGAATCCATCGCGCTGGTCGGCCCTTCCGGCGTCGGTAAAACCACGCTACTGAAAGTCATGTGCGGCCTGCTGTCCCCAACCAGCGGCGATGTGATAGCGGATAACCTCGATATTCAGAAAATCGGCATTAACAACTTCCGTCATGGAACGGCCTGCGTTCTGCAGGAAGACAGACTCTTTTCGGGTTCCCTGATCGATAATATCAGCGGCTTTGAAGATAACGCCGATATGGACTTTATCGTTGAATGCGCACGAAGATGTAATATCCATGATGAAATCATGAAAATGCCGATGGGGTACGAAACCATTGTCGGCGAGCTCGGTTTAGGCATCTCTGGCGGGCAAAAGCAGCGGCTCTTAATCGCTCGCGCCCTCTATCGAAAACCCAGCATTCTGTTTATGGATGAAGCCACCAGTCATCTCGATCTTAAAAACGAGTCGGTGATTAACCAGTCTATCTCTGGGCTAAGCATTACCCGAATCATCGTCGCCCATCGGCCATCCACCATTGCCTCGGCCGATCGCATCATTGATTTATCACAGCTACGCACGCTGGCACCAGCGTAACCCTCAGGAAAAGGAGATCCGAATGCAAGGCACGTTTATTGGTTTTAATACCGCATCAATTAAATATGAAGACAAATTTTTAGCTTTAATGCTCAAAGTAAAGCTGAGTAATCAACTTTGCCAGTCTTACTATCTTCAGGCCCAGGCGCTTACCGACCTCCTGTTAGTTTTACAACACAGGATGGCCATCGTATTACAGCGCTTAAACGCTGAAGGTGAAAGTTATAAGAGCGAACTGGTCGCTTTTAATGAGCAGCTCATAGAAAACACCCCGGTTATAGATATGCCGGAAGTCCAGCAGCCCAATTCGGAAAGGCGAGTCATATCGATTACGTTAAAACCAGGAGATACCTGGTCAACGCTCATTCTGGTGCTGCAAAACGAGCAAGTTGCTACGCTGCGCATTGATGATATGCAGGTTGAAGCGCTGCTGGTTGGAGTTCAGCAATCTCTTAAAAACGCCGGTGATAACGAACTGATTAAAAATTTAACGTCATCACTGGAAAGCCTGATGCTATATGCCCTGGATTTAACGAATAACAAGAATGTTGATTATCAACAGTACATCCAGGATGAGTGGAAGCTCAATCTGTTTTCCCATTATCTGGGCGTGCTGTACTGCTGTGATACGGAGGCAGGACGAAAAATCATCTCCGGCGCGGTGATTAAAACCAACGCCGCCCATCCGTCAGAACAGGAGAATAGCGTAGTGATGCGCTTAATTGAGAAGAGCCCAAAACTGAAAGAAGTGCACGCAAAGCATCAGCCCTGCCAGATTTTTAGCCAAATTATTCCTTCTCAGCCGGGAAGAATGCTGTCGCTGGAGGAGTGCCTGCGGCCTTTACATGCGTTCTACATGGCGACACAGGCCAAAATCAACGCGCGCTAAAAAATATGCCAGGTGCCTCTATTGGCTCAAAAGAGGCACCTGTTAAATCAATTCGGGCACTTATAAACCTGGCCGTTCATTTGGCTATCTGTCGGGACAAAGCTGGACAACAGATTCTGCGTCGGGCTGCTGACGCCGTAAATCACGTTGCCTCCCATTTCTGCCGCATGGTTACGCAGAGCGTTTGCCGCACCGCGCATAGAGCCGCCTTCATCACCATTCTGCCCGGACAGCCAGTTGCTCTGCGTACCGGTCGCAGTGCCTAACAGCTGGCATTCGGAACCCGGTTTATCCTCAACAAAGCGTACGTTCTGGCCACCAGAGGTCAATTCGTTGCTGGAGCTGCAACCTGCTAACAACAATGCTGCGCCGACAATCCCTGCTAAATATTTTACCTGCATGTTATTCCCCACGATCAATGAGCTGGACGCACTGGCCCGGATGTACAACCTTATACTAAAAAGACGACAAAAAGAAAAACCCCCGAGCATTTCTGCCCGAGGGTTCTTTATTTCTAAGGGGTATAGCGCACGATTACATCATGCCGCCCATACCGCCCATGCCACCCATACCGCCAGCAGCACCTAAGTCAGGCGCGTCGCTTTTCGGCAGGTCAGTAACCATGCACTCGGTGGTGATCATCAGACCAGCAACGGATGCTGCGTACTGCAGAGCAGAACGCGTCACTTTGGTTGGGTCCAGGATACCGAAGTCGATCATGTTGCCGTATTCTTCAGTTGCGGCGTTGTAACCGTAGTTACCTTCACCGGCTTTCACGTTGTTAGCAACAACTGACGGCTCTTCACCGGCGTTGGATACGATCTGACGCAGCGGAGCTTCCATTGCGCGCAGCGCAACTTTGATACCGACGTTCTGATCTTCGTTCTGAGCGGTCAGGCCAGCCAGTTTAGCCGCAACGCGAACCAGCGCTACGCCACCACCGGCAACCACGCCTTCTTCAACCGCAGCACGGGTCGCGTGCAGGGCATCGTCAACGCGTGCTTTCTTCTCTTTCATTTCAACTTCGGTCGCTGCGCCAACTTTGATTACCGCAACGCCGCCTGCCAGTTTCGCAACGCGCTCCTGCAGTTTTTCACGGTCGTAGTCAGAAGTCGCTTCTTCGATCTGCTTACGGATCTGAGTAACGCGGCCCTGAATCGCAGCTTCTTCACCCACGCCATCGATGATGGTGGTGGTGTCTTTGTTGATAACAACGCGTTTCGCCTGACCCAGGTCTTCCAGAGTCGCTTTTTCCAGCTCCATACCGATCTCTTCAGAGATAACGGTACCGCCGGTCAGGGTTGCGATGTCCTGCAGCATAGCTTTACGACGATCGCCGAAGCCCGGAGCTTTAACCGCAGCCACTTTAACGATGCCGCGCATGGTGTTCACCACCAGGGTCGCCAGCGCTTCGCCTTCTACGTCTTCAGCGATGATAACCAGCGGTTTGCCAGCTTTCGCTACGGCTTCCAGAACCGGCAGCATTTCGCGGATGTTGGAGATTTTTTTGTCAGCCAGCAGGATGAACGGGCTTTCCAGCTCAACAGCACCGGTTTCCGGCTTGTTGATGAAGTACGGGGACAGGTAGCCGCGGTCAAACTGCATACCTTCAACCACGTCCAGTTCGTCTTCCAGACCGGTACCGTCCTCAACGGTGATAACGCCTTCTTTACCGACTTTGTCCATCGCTTCCGCGATCAGTTTACCTACGGTTTCGTCGGAGTTAGCGGAGATGGTACCTACCTGAGCAATGGCTTTAGAGTCAGAGCACGGTACGGACAGCGTTTTCAGTTCTTCAACGGCGGCAACGACAGCTTTGTCGATACCACGTTTCAGATCCATCGGGTTCATACCCGCAGCAACGGCTTTCAGGCCTTCAGCGATGATAGCCTGAGCCAGTACGGTTGCGGTGGTGGTACCGTCGCCTGCAGCGTCGTTCGCTTTAGAGGCAACTTCTTTCACCATCTGCGCGCCCATGTTTTCGAACTTGTCTTCCAGCTCGATTTCACGCGCTACGGAAACGCCGTCTTTAGTGATGGTTGGCGCACCGAAGGATTTGTCCAGAACCACATTACGGCCTTTCGGGCCCAGGGTTACTTTAACTGCGTCTGCCAGTACGTTTACGCCGCGCAGCATTTTCACACGAGCGTCGTTACCGAATTTTACGTCTTTAGCTGCCATTTTATCTTTCCCTTAAATTCGTATGTTCAGTGTCGTTCGCGGATTACGCTTCAACAATTGCCAGAATGTCGCTTTCGGACATGATCAACACTTCTTCATTGTCGATCTTCTCGGACTTCACGCCATAGCCATCGTTGAAAATGACGATGTCACCAACTTTAACGTCCAGAGGCTGCACGGTTCCGTTTTCCAGGATGCGGCCCTTACCGACAGCGATGATTTCGCCACGAGTTGATTTTGCTGCCGCAGAACCGGTCAGAACGATGCCGCCAGCAGACTTCGTTTCAACTTCTTTACGTTTGACGATCACACGATCATGTAACGGACGAATACTCATTTTGATAGCTCTCCTTTGAGAAAGTCATTATCAGTTATGGATGACGCCGGTCCGCACACGGTTTTCCGGCTAGTGCCCTGAGAGATGGGGATGGGGTTTTACCGCTTCAAGGGGAAACGCAAAAAAAAATTTGTCCTCGTGCTCGGACGCACATAAATTTGCCGTCCTCGCCCGAGGTCATAAGCAAAAGCGATTGTGATACCATCCTTTTTTTGCCGGGCGCAAGGTTGAATCATGAGTGGTTTAAAACAGGAGTTAGGGCTGGCTCAAGGCGTGGGATTACTCTCCACGTCATTACTGGGAACCGGGGTCTTCGCCGTTCCGGCACTGGCCGCGCTGGTCGCCGGCGATAACAGCCTCTGGGCCTGGCCGGCGCTGATTTTACTGGTGTTTCCCATCGCTATCGTCTTTGCGACGCTGGGCCGCCACTTTCCCAGCGCCGGCGGCGTGGCGCATTTTGTGAATATGGCCTTTGGCCCGCGTCTGGCGCGCGTCACCGGCTGGCTCTTTTTATCGGTGATCCCGGTGGGATTACCCGCGGCCCTGCACATCGCCACCGGCTTTGGTCAGGCGCTTTTTGGCTGGCACGACAGCCAGCTGCTGCTGGCCGAGCTGGGAACGCTGGCGATTATCTGGTGGGTCGGTTCCCGCGGAGCCAGCTCCAGCGCCAATCTACAGACGTTGGTTGCCGTGCTGATTGTCGCCCTGATCGTCGCCATCTGGTGGCGCGGCGCGATCAATCCCGCGCAGATCCCCTTCCCGGCGCCCGCTGAAATCGATAGTTCGCAGCTTTTCTCCGCGCTTTCCGTGATGTTCTGGTGCTTTGTCGGGCTGGAGGCTTTTGCACACCTGGCCTCTGAGTTTAAGCAGCCGGAACGCGATTTCCCCCGCGCGCTGATGATTGGCTTATTACTGGCGGGTTCCGTCTACTGGGCCTGTACCGTGCTGGTCCTGCATTTTCATGCCTTTGGCGAGGAGATGGCCGCCGCCGCGTCGCTGCCCAATATCGTGGTGCACCTCTTTGGCGTGCAGGCGCTGTGGATTGCCTGCGTTATCGGCTATCTCGCCTGCTTCGCCAGCCTCAATATCTATATTCAGAGTTTTGCTCGCCTGGTCTGGTCGCAGGCGCAGTACAAACCCGAGAGCTATCTGGCCCGGCTGTCGCCGCGACAGATTCCGCGCAACGCGCTGAACGCGGTGCTCGGCTGCTGCGTCATTAGCGCGTTATGCATTTATGCGCTCAATATCAATCTTGATGCGCTGATCGTCTACGCCAACGGCATTTTTATTATGATCTATCTGCTGTGCATGCTGGCGGGCTGCCGTTTGCTTGAGGGACGTTATCGCGCGTTAGCGGCGTTTGGCAGCCTGCTGTGCCTGCTGCTGCTGGCGATGGTGGGCTGGAAGAGCCTTTACGCGTTTATCATGCTGGCGGTACTGTGGCTGTTTTTACCGAAGCGCAGGCTGGCGGAGGGGTATTCCAGGCCGGAGTAACCGGCCCGGGCAATGCATGTTAGTCGCGGCGATCGTCTTTATGATCGAGACGGTCGCGTTCGTCGTCTTTACGCTGGTATTCGCCTTCAAAGGTATCGCCGCCGCCCGTTTCGGCGCTAAACCCGCCGCCCGGCATTCGGCTAAAGCGCAGATGCGGCATCAGTTTTAAGGTCAGATGCTTCTGTACCGGAGGTAACAGCAGCAGCAGCCCCAGGAAATCGGTAAAGAACCCCGGCAGAAGCAACAGCAAACCGGCGATAATCAGCGACACGCTTTTGATCATCTCTGCGGCCGGGCTCTCCCCCGCCGCCATCTTCTGCTGCATCAGCATGAGGTTTTTAAAGCCCTGGTTTTTCACCAGCGATATCCCCACCACCGAGCTGAAGATCACCAGAATCAGCGTCAGCAGAACGCCAAGCACATGAGCGACCTGGATAAAGATCGAGATTTCAATGTAAACGTATAAAAAAACGGCAATTAACGGAATCCAACGCACCGGCGTCTCCTTCATTAACAGACGCCAGCATCGGCGCCCGTAGTCATAGATGTGCTATTCGCATCAGCAAGATGTTGGGCCAAAACGTCACTTTTCAATCGTAAAAAAAGCTTATTTTTTTCAAAATTAGAAAACCGGTGACTCATTTCACAGATTAATAATTCTTATAAGATTCACTACATAATAAGTGATCAGGGCGGCTGATATTCGCTATCATCAGCATATGATCGTGGGCACCGGGCCGATTAAGGAAATAATCTGCGGCCAGAAAATGCGCTAGATCCCATTAATTCTGCGTATTTGGTGAATTCATAGGCAGCTTGAAAGAGAAGGTTCACATGTTAAACAACATTCGTATCGAAGAAGACCTGTTGGGTACAAGGGAAGTTCCAGCTGACGCTTACTACGGCGTCCATACTCTGAGAGCGATTGAAAACTTCTACATCAGCAACAACAAAATCAGCGATATCCCTGAATTTGTCCGCGGAATGGTGATGGTGAAGAAGGCCGCTGCGCAGGCTAACAAAGAGCTGCAAACTATCCCCAAAAGCGTCGCCAATGCCATTATCGCCGCCTGCGATGAGGTCCTGAATAACGGCAAATGCATGGACCAGTTCCCGGTCGATGTGTTCCAGGGCGGCGCGGGCACTTCCGTTAACATGAACACCAACGAAGTACTGGCGAACATCGGCCTTGAGCTGATGGGCCACCAGAAAGGCGAATATCAGTATCTCAACCCGAACGACCACGTTAACAAATGCCAGTCCACCAACGATGCCTACCCGACCGGTTTCCGCATCGCGGTCTACGCCTCCATCCTCAAACTGATCGATGCGATTAATCAGCTGGGCGAAGGCTTCCAGCAGAAGGCCGTAGAGTTCCAGGACATTCTGAAAATGGGCCGGACTCAGCTACAGGATGCGGTACCGATGACCCTCGGTCAGGAGTTCCACGCGTTTAATGTTCTGCTTAACGAAGAGACCAAATGCATTCTGCGCACCGCGGAACTGCTGCTGGAAGTGAACCTTGGCGCGACCGCTATCGGCACCCGTCTGAACACCCCGGATGGCTATCAGCAGCTGGCGGTACAAAAACTGGCGGAAGTCAGCAACCTGCCGGTTGTCCCCGCGGAAGATCTGATCGAAGCGACCTCCGACTGCGGTGCCTACGTGATGGTCCACAGCTCTCTGAAGCGCCTGGCGGTAAAACTGTCCAAAATCTGTAACGACCTGCGCCTGCTCTCTTCCGGCCCGCGCGCTGGCCTGAACGAAATCAACCTGCCTGAACTGCAGGCGGGCTCTTCCATCATGCCCGCCAAGGTTAACCCGGTGGTCCCGGAAGTCGTCAACCAGGTATGCTTCAAAGTAATCGGTAACGACACCACCGTCACCATGGCTTCCGAAGCGGGCCAGCTGCAGCTGAACGTGATGGAACCGGTGATTGGCCAGGCGATGTTTGAATCTATCCATATTCTGACCAACGCCTGCTACAACCTGCTGGAAAAATGCGTCAGCGGCATCACCGCCAACAAAGCGGTATGTGAAAGCTACGTCTACAACTCTATTGGCATCGTCACCTACCTCAACCCGTATATCGGCCACCACAATGGCGATATCGTCGGCAAAATCTGCGCTGAAACGGGCAAAAGCGTCCGGGATGTGGTGCTTGAACGCGGCCTGCTGACCGCGGCGGAGCTGGACGATATCTTCTCTGCGCAAAACCTGATGCATCCGGCCTATAAAGCGAAGCGTTATACCGATGAAAGCGAACAGTAGGTTTTCCGATTAAACTAACCACGGGCATGTCAGCGATGACATGCCCTTTTTGTTCTTATTGATTTACTAAATTACAACAACCCAATATCAACTTGTTAATAAAACAAGGAAGGCAAATATGTTTGGTGCAGAACTCGTTATTGTCCTGCTGGCGATTTATCTGGGAGCCAGGCTCGGGGGAATCGGCATCGGTTTCGCCGGTGGCCTGGGCGTCCTCGTCCTGACCCTCGTGTTTCAAATTAAACCTGGCGCGATCCCCTTCGACGTCATTGAAATCATTATGGCGGTTATCGCCGCTATCGCCGCCATGCAGGTCGCCGGAGGGATGGATTACCTGGTCAGCCTTGCCGAACGAATGCTCCGGCGTCATCCCAAATACATCACCTTTCTCGCGCCGCTGGTCACCTGGTTTATGACCGTGCTTGCCGGAACCGGGCATACGGCGTTCTCAACCTTACCGGTTATCACCGAAGTGGCAAAAGAACAGGGCATCCGCCCCTCACGCCCGCTCTCCATTGCGGTGGTCGCTTCGCAGATTGCCATTACCGCCTCGCCGATTTCCGCAGCGGTGGTCTTCTTTGCCGGTATTCTCGAGCCCCTGGGCGTCAGCTACCTGACGCTACTGGCGATCTGTATTCCGGTTACCCTGATTGCCGTCATGCTTACCGCCATCGTCTGTAACTTCCTCGGCTGTGAGCTGAAAGACGACCCGATTTATCAGGAGCGGCTGGCAAAAGGGGAAGTCAAACTGCGCGGCAGCCAGGTTTTTGAACTGAAGCCGCACGCCAGACGCTCGGTATTACTGTTTCTGATCGGTATCGTCGCGGTGATGTTCTACGCCACCGCCATCAGCGATACCGTAGGGCTGATCCAGGATCCGGTCCTGCCGCGTAACGAAGCGATTGTGGTGTTTATGCTGACTATCGCGACGCTGATAAGCATCACCTGCAAAATCGACACCGGTGAAGTGCTCAACGCCAGCACCTTTAAATCCGGCATGAGCGCCTGCGTCTGCGTTCTCGGTGTCGCATGGCTGGGGGATACTTTCGTCAAAGCCCACATCAGCGATATCCAGACCGTGGCGGGCGACCTGCTGCACAACTACCCGTGGCTGCTGGCGGTGGTGCTGTTCTTCGCCGCGACCCTGCTATATTCCCAGGCCGCGACCACTAAGGCGCTGATGCCCGCCGCGCTTATGCTGGGCGTGAGCCCGCTTACCGCCATCGCCTCATTTGCCGCCGTCTCCGCCCTTTTCGTTCTGCCGACCTACCCCACCCTGCTGGCGGCGGTCGAAATGGATGACACCGGCTCCACCCGCATCGGCAAATATGTCTTTAACCATGCCTTCCTGATCCCCGGCGTCATCGCCATTACGCTATGCGTGATCCTCGGGTTTATTTTCGGCGGCATCATGCTGTAAATCTCTTCAAATTCGGGCCAGATCCTGGCCCGTTTCGTTAATCCTCCCTATCTTGCATGCTATAGTGCCTCTTTTCGCTGATACGAGGTTCACGATGACGATGCCTGATGCTGTTGTTGTACTCTGTACCGCGCCGGATGAAGCGACCGCCCAGGACCTGGCGGCCAAAGCGCTGGCGGAAAAACTCGCCGCCTGCGCCACTCTCCTGCCGGGAGCGACATCGCTCTACTACTGGGAAGGAAAACTGGAGCAGGAGTATGAAGTGCAAATGCTGCTGAAAACCGACCTTGCCCATCAGCAGGCGCTGCTGGACTGCCTGAGGTCCCATCACCCGTATCAAACCCCTGAACTTCTGGTTCTGCCCGTTATTCACGGAGACAACGATTACCTCTCATGGCTCAACGCATCATTACGCTGATCCTGCTGCTTTGCAGCACATCGGCCATTGCCGGCCTGTTCGACGCCCCTGGCCGCTCGAACTTTGTTCCTGCTGACCAGGCTTTTGCCTTCGATTTTCAGCAGAATCAACACGATCTTAATCTGACCTGGCAAATCAAGGATGGTTACTATCTTTACCGTAAACAGATAAAGCTGACGTCCGCAGATGCGGCGTTTACCGACCCCTCGCTGCCTGCAGGCGAATGGCATGAGGACGAGTTTTACGGTAAAAGCGAAATTTACCGCCAGCGCCTGACCGTGCCGGTCACTCTGACTCACGCCGCCGCCGGCGCGACTCTTACCGTGACTTATCAGGGATGCGCGGATGCCGGTTTCTGCTATCCGCCGGAAACCAAAATCGTGCCGCTCGGCAACGCGCTCGCGCGCTCCAGCAGCGATACCGCCGTCGGGCAACCCGGGCTGACCCCGCCTCTGCCGCTGGAAACGCGCCCGGCGCTGCCGGTAGAGTCGCCGTCCGACCTTCCGCCCCCCGCTGTGGACAATAAAGATGCCGCTCTCCCCTTTAGCGCGCTGTGGGCGCTCTTGATTGGTATCGGCATCGCGTTTACCCCATGCGTGCTGCCGATGTATCCGCTGATTTCCGGCATCGTGCTGGGCGGGCAAAAACGCCTCTCCACCGCCCGCGCGCTGCTGCTGGCCTTTATCTACGTCCAGGGCATGGCCCTAACCTACACCGCCCTGGGGCTGGTCGTTGCCGCTGCGGGCCTGCAGTTCCAGGCGGCGCTACAGCACCCTTATGTGCTGATCGGCCTGTCGGTGCTGTTTATCCTGCTGGCGCTGTCGATGTTTGGTCTGTTTACGCTCCAGCTGCCTTCGTCGCTGCAAACGCGCCTGACGCTGATGAGCAATAAACGCCAGGGCGGTTCACCTGGCGGCGTATTCGCCATGGGGGCGATTGCCGGATTAATCTGCTCGCCCTGTACCACCGCGCCGCTGAGCGCCATTCTGCTCTATATCGCCCAGAGCGGTAATCTGTGGCTGGGCGGCGGTACCCTGTACCTCTACGCGCTCGGCATGGGGCTGCCGCTGATCCTGGTAACCGTATTCGGTAACCGTCTGCTACCGAAAAGCGGCCCGTGGATGGCCCACGTCAAAACCGCCTTTGGCTTTGTAATCCTGGCGCTGCCGGTATTTTTACTCGAGCGTATCGTGGGCGAACCGTGGGGCCTGCGGCTTTGGTCGCTGCTTGGCGTCGCCTTTTTTAGCTGGGCGTTTATTACCTCGCTGGGCGGCACGCGCCCCTGGCTGCGTATTGTGCAAATAGCGATGCTCGGCGCCGCGCTGGTCAGCGCCCGTCCGCTGCAGGACTGGGCTTTCGATGCGCCGGTCGCGCAACGGCAGTCCCATCTCCAGTTTACCCGTATCCATAGCGTCGATGAGCTCAACCAGGCGCTGGCGCAGGCGAAAGGTAAACCGGTGATGCTCGACCTGTACGCCGACTGGTGCGTGGCCTGCAAAGAGTTCGAGAAATACACCTTTACCTCACCTGAGGTTCAACAGGCCCTGAAAGAGACCGTTCTGCTGCAGGTTGATGTCACCAAAAATAGCGCGCGGGACGCGGCGCTGCTGAAGCACCTCCAGGTGCTCGGCTTGCCCACCATTCTGTTTTTCAATGAACAGGGCGAGGAGCAGCCCATGCAGCGCGTCACCGGCTTTATGGATGCCGCGGCATTCAGCGCCCATTTGCGCGATCGACAACCGTGAGCGACACTGTAGGAGGAATAATGGAGGAAAAGACCGTGCAACGTGAAGATGTCCTGGGTGAAGCCATCCAAATCCTCGAAATCGAGGGTATCGCTAACACCACGCTGGAAATGGTCGCCGAGCGCGTGGCTTACCCGCTCAATGACCTCAAACGTTTCTGGCCTGACCAGGAAGCGCTGCTGTACGACGCGCTTCGCTATCTCAGCCATCAGGTCGATGCCTGGCGCCGCCAGCTTTTACTGGACGAGTCGCTCAGCGCGGAGCAGAAGCTGCTGGCCCGCTACGCCGCGCTGACCACCTGCGTAAGCAACCATCGTTACCCCGGCTGCCTGTTTATTGCCGCCTGTACTTTTTATCCGGACCCTCAGCATCCGATCCATCAGTTGGCCGAGCAGCAAAAGCAGGCTTCGCTGGCCTATACCCATGAACTGCTTAGCCAGCTCGAAGTTGACGATCCGGCAATGGTCGCAAAGCAGATGGAGCTGATCGTTGAAGGCTGCCTGAGCCGACTGCTGATCAAGCGCAGCCAGACGGATGTCGATACCGCGCGTCGCCTGGCAGAAGACATTTTGCGTTTTGCCCAGTGCCGTATGGGCGGCGCCCTGACCTGATTCCGATATCTTAACCAATTCATCGCGCATATAATCCCCTCCTCATCGATATGCTGACAGGGTTTGATATGCGCTCTCTTCTTTGGGTTGCCATCATGGGGCTGTGTTCGACACCGCTCCTGGCAGCTTCTCCGCAAGGCTTTTCTTTCGCGCACAAAGACTGGGAGCTCGCCTGCGACAACACCGGGACCTGCCGAGCCGCCGGCTATGGCGCCACCATGGGCGAAGTCAGCGTTCTGCTGACCCGCAATGCGGGCGCGGCGCAGCACGTCATCGCTGTGGCGACTTTCGCGCAAACCGAACGCGATATCCCCCCTGACGCAACGGTAAATCTGTTCATTGACGATCGGGATAACGGCCCACTTGAGGCCGCCGACGAGAGCCACTTTCGCTTTGATGACACCCAAACGGCGGCCCTGATTCAGGCCCTGGAGCACAACGGCAAAATTGAGCTTGCCCTTAACGGCGAGCGTAAGACGCTCTCCGACGCGGGCAGCAGCGCCGTATTCCTGAAAATGGATGAGTTTCAGCAGCGTCTGGGCACTGCCGATGCGCTGTTACGCCAGGGCGACGCCGGTGATGACAATATTTTATCAGCCGCGCCCGCACCGGAAATTATCGCCGCACCGGTCATCCACAATGCCGCCACCGTAGCGCTGACGGCAAAGCAGCGGCAGAAACTCCGTCCCCAGCTCGTCCCTCTGCTAAATAGCCATTGCGACGACTGGCAAAACGCGGATATCCCGGCATCTGAGCGCCAGATCACCGCAACGCCGTTGGATAAAAGCCACACGCTGATTCAGGCGCTGTGCTGGCGCGCTGCCTACAACGACGGCTATGCAACGTGGGTGGTCGACAAGGCGTTTATGACCCAGCCTCAGCTGGTCACCACCGACGCCTCCAGCTATGCCGACGGCGTGCTCACCTTTTTCAATAAAGGCCGCGGTATCGCCGACTGCATCAGCGGTGAAGAGCGCGTCTGGGATGGCAAAACGTTTGTCCAGAGCCTGAAATACTCCACCGGCGACTGCCGGGAGATCGCCCCCGGCGGCGCGTGGATGCTGCCCACCTTTGTGAGCCAGGTTATCCCGAAGCAGCAGAAAGATGCCGATAACAACGCGCTGAAAGCGCTGTATAACGCCGTATTAAAGGAGCAGAAGGCCAATCCTGAACTGGATCTGAATAATATCGCCGAGCAGTTCCCCCTCAGCGGGAACGTCAGCCATTTTACGCTGACCTACGCGGACGACTCTCTGGTATCAACGACGAAGCCGTCCGCCGATATCAGCGATGATGAGTGGCAGGCGTTTCTCCAGTCTGATATCAGCGCCGACTCCGAAAACGGTAAAGTGAGCTTTACGCTGGTCGACCTCGACGGAGACGGTAAACGCGATTTAATTATCGACAGCTACGTTGGCGGCACCGGACTCTTTAGCTATACCGGGATACTAAAACGCAGCGACGACGCTTTTGCTGCGGTTAACAGCGATGATAGCGGCAATGGCGATGATTTTGACGCAGGCGTTCCGGGCGCGCTCTATTCTCTCAACGGCCGCGGCGCCAACCAGTGGAGTCACTGGGTGCGCATTAACGGCCAGGTTTATGCGCTCTGGTACAACGGCCAGTTTGGCGAAGACAATCTCTATCTGTTGCGCCCGTTTGGCCCCTCAGGCAGTACGCCGGCAGTGACAATCCGCTATCGCTACACCCTTAACGACATTCGCTCGCCGGAAAAAGACCAGCCTCTGATGCCCGCGCTGAATGAGCGGGAAAAGTCAGACCTGCTGAAGTCGCTGGAAGTGATGCAGAGCAGCCTGCTCAAGGATAAGCCACAGAGCGACAATGACGCGCCAATTTGCCCTATTCCTCCGGGCACATCATCCGACGACGCGGAAAACTACTATAGCGGGGTAGCGTCGAACTATATCTATGAAACCGTGGCATATATCCCGGTCTGGCTGAACGATAAATGTTTTATCGGCACCATCTTTAGCCACCACGGCGCCTATCGTCACGGCGTCGATGCGGAAATCACGATCAGCTCGCCGCGCGATGACGAAGACATTGTTGGCGACTACGCGATTTCTGGATTACGCCGCGCTATCTCGGTGACCAGCGGCTGGAAAATCCGTGAAGGCGACAACGGGATGATGTAATTTTCAGCAAAAAAGCGTATTCAGGCGCAGAATTGCCGCAAACTTAAGCAACCGGTAGATAAATCGAGAAATTTGATTGACGCCGCGTACGGATTACGGTTTAATGCGCCCCGTTGCCCGGATAGCTCAGTCGGTAGAGCAGGGGATTGAAAATCCCCGTGTCCTTGGTTCGATTCCGAGTCCGGGCACCACTATTCAGAGAACCCAGCCTATGGCTGGGTTTTTGCTTTTCTGCGGCCGGACTCTCCATCGTACTCCGTTCGATTATTCGCCGCGCAGCGGCTCACCCCTTCGGGGCCAGCGCGACAAGCGCGCTGTTCAACGCCTGCGGGGAGAGCTGAGTGCGTCGAACAATTAAACTTCATTAAAACTCTTTTTTGCGGAGCCCTTTCGAGCTCCGCGGACGCTGCTATTTCAACAGGGATTTAACTTTTCTGCCCACCCGACGAACCAGACTTCTGCCTCTGTTGGCGCCCTGAACATGAATGGCTTCATAAAGGGCATTAAAGCGGTCATGGGCCCAGCCATCTCTTTGCTGGGAAATAAGACCATCAATCTTATGATTTAAAAGCTGCAGTTCATTGCTGACAGAGTGGCCGCCATTGATGCTACGCAGTCGGCTCACCTCGCTCTCAAGCTCATGAATTTTTTCAAGGTAAGCAGGAATCAACCCCATCGCATAGTTATATTTCACATTTTCATCCATAAATGGACGGAAACTACGATAGTTGTTTTTGCTCTTATTTCCGCTCAACAACATTCCGGAGTTTGCTACTCTGTACCAAAATAGCGGTTCAGGAACGAGCCGCAATTTATAGCCTTGTAAGGAGACTTTCGCAAAAAATTCCCAATCTTCATGGCCTAAACCATAATCTTCAGTAAAGCCACCGATATTGTCGAAAGCTTCTTTGCGGATAAGGGCATTCGCATCGCCAAAGCAGTTACTAAAGCTGGCGATATTTAAATCGGGGCCTAACGGCAGCCAGCAGTGCGTCATTTTACGGAACGGAGAAGGGAACTCCTCACCAAAAATGAGATCGCTTGGGGTGGTTAACACATCGGCCCCGGAGTTTAATGCTGCCGTGACAAATGTCTCAACCTCAAAAGGTTTAGCGACATTATCATCGTCCATAAACATCAGATATTCACCGGAGGCGTGTCGCGCAGCCAAATTTCGCGCTGCGCCCAGGTAGTTATTAGAACTACGGATGATTTTCCAGCCTCGAGCGTTAAAATCGTTCTCGATAAGGTTCAAATATCGATGAGATTCTTCTTTTGTACTTCCATCATCAACTAAAATGACTTCAATATTTTGATACGTCTGCGTTTTAATTGAGGCAAGTGCCTGCTGGAGCAAATGGTGGCGATCGAAATGAGTGATACACACGCTAACTAACGGGCGATTCGATTCATCTATTTTCTTGAAGACGCTGTTATCTTTTCGCTCAATAGCGGCAAACCACGCTGCCTGGATATTTTCCTGTGACTCAACCAGCCCAGGCTTGATATTTATATTTTTTAAGCGATAGTGGATTTTACCGTACAAATCAACCGGCGTTGGGGTAAACAGAACCTCAGCATGATGCTCTTGCGGAATCAGTTCTGGAATTCCTCCAACGTTTGAGGCGAGGAAGTTAACGTTATTAACCAGACACTCATAAACTGTATACGGGGAGTTTTCAACGAGCGATGGGATGATGACTAATACATTTTTTCTTTTTATATATTCATTAGCATTAGTACGATCGTAATCGCTGATGATATTGACTGCCAGCCCCAGATTTTTGGTCTGGTTCATGATATAAGTAAAGGAATCAATTTTACCCAGCGTGACATTCTTCCCGAGGAAGGTCACGCCAGAGATCGTCTCTTTGTCTTCGTCAGAGAGTTTTCTTAATGCGCGCAGGAAGATATCGAGCCCTTTACGGGTTTCAAGTCGGCCGAAAAATACAAGCTCAACGCCTGAAGCGGGTGTTTCATTTGTTTTTACGACAACATCACTTCTCGTCTCAAACCCTTGAAATGGCTCACAATTTAAAATAACGCGGCGTTCTTCAGGCACATTCCAGTGTTTACTCAACATCCAGTCAATTAAATACTGAGAAGGACTAACGACTTCATCAGCCATCTCAACAACCATTTTCTCCATATAATAGAGTTCAAGATGATTCTGATCATATGGAAGCTGGTAATTACCTTCATCAGCCCATAATGTTGAGCTATGGGTATTGACAATGAATTTTGTATTCTCAAAATCAGTGCCATTCTTTTTACTTAATAAAGCGTAATACAGATCCGCCTGCCATTCACAAGAAATAATAGTGTCGTAGACATTATTTTCTTTCAGCCAGAGCAAAATAGAGTAACTTTTTCTTCTAAAATAAGGCGCGTCAATATTAATCTCTTTTACCAGACCGGTACTTAGCAGATTAATACCAAAGGTGCTATAAATACGTGACCAATCGCTAAAAGTTGATGCAGAAGACTCCGAATAGTCACCACATGTATACAATACATCGACATCATAACCCTTTTTTGCCAAAGTAGTGGCAAGGGCAGTGAAAGCAGTACCAATGCCGCCGTTACGGACAGGCCCCTCTATGTCCGGCGTCATTATAAGAACTTTTTTCATTGTGATCTTTCCTTAGTAACCTAGACTTTTCTATAATAATGAGTGAGTTGAAGTAATATTAAGATAGCAATCAATAGCTTCTGTTAAACAGGATAAAAAATGACCAGTGCAGAGTTAAAATTTGATTTATTTCTAAAATCCTATCATCCATCTCATCGATTTGTCTATAAGGCAAACCCCGGTAACGCGGGTGATGGCGTGATTGCATCGGCAACGTACGACTTTTTCGAACGAAATGCGCTTACCTATGTTCCTTACAGGGCCGATGAGCGCTACAGCGCTGATACTGATATTTTAATTTTTGGTGGCGGAGGAAACCTCATAGAAGGACTGTACGCTGAGGGCCGCGATTTTATTCAAAGTAATATTCACAAATTTCACAAAACGATCATTATGCCTTCGACCATCAGAGGGTATAGCGATTTATTCACTAATAATATAGATAAGTTAGTTGTCTTTTGCCGAGAAAATACCACTTTCGATTATATAAAATCTCTCAGCTATGAACCAAATAAGAACGTATTCATTGCTGATGACATGGCATTTTATCTCGATCTTAGCCAGTACCTGTCTCTTAAACCTGCCTATAAACAACAGGCAAACTGTTTCAGAACAGATTCAGAGTCTCTGACAGGAGAACATAAAGAAAACAATCATGATATTTCGCTCACGTGGAATGGCGACTATTGGGATAATGAATTTCTGGCACGAAACTCTACCCGCTGCATGATCAACTTTCTTGAAGAGTATAAAGTTGTAAATACCGATAGACTTCACGTGGCAATTTTAGCCTCCCTGCTGGGAAAAGAAGTCAATTTCTACCCTAACTCATACTACAAGAATGAAGCCGTTTATAATTACTCGCTGTTAAATCATTACCCAAAAACGTGCTTTATTACTACCAGCTAAAAAATGCAGCGTATATTAATACGCTGCAAAAAAATTCACATAACCTTTACAGCATTATCAATTATTGCCTGCCAGCCTTCACGCGAGTATTCATTTGCCCGGCTATAGTCGGCAAATCTATCGATTGCGCCAATAAAAAGATTATCAGTCACTTTCTTGATTTCACCTGGAGCTGAACTTTCCACGTTACTTTTCACGTAAAGTATTTTACTGTTACCGTGCTTCTTAAACTCTTTTGCTAAAGCGAATACTATATCATCAAGATTATTGCCATTGCTTTTTACGACAAAAATTTTATTGTCATCAACAAGGCTTTTCTTAAATTTGCTTATCAGGTAATTAATCTTCTCTACTTCTTTTTTATAAATAAGATCATTTTCCTGTTCAGAATAACGCCAGACCCAGCCATCATTTTTATTATCGCTATACATTTCAGTATGAAAACAAATATCATACTGCTGATCAAGCACCATATCCTGCCAGGATGGGGTCAGGTTTTCATAGACATACAAACCAGCAAAATCAGATTCTATTAGTTTTAGAAGAGCATGATAGTTTTTTATTAAAGTCCAACGAAACAAGCTGCCTTCATCATAACCTGACTCTCTGAGAAAGAAAGCAAACTCACAATTATCACCGAGACTTTCGAAACGCTGTAATTTATTCATCATTGTTTTCCAGAAGGGGAACCGGAGGATTATACAATAAGGTACCTCTGGCTAACACCAAAAATGTCGTCAGATGCCGTCCGCGCAGGGCAACATAACGCGGTGAAAACATGGCATATTAGCATGACGCCCCCTCGTGAGATTATCGCGCGTTCTGTCCCGATATGACGCATATAACCCATTGATAATATATTTTTTTCAGGCCGGGCCCGGATAAAGCCGCCCGGCGGAAACCCAGGCTCGGGAGCGAAGCGAGCCTCAGGCAAACATCTTTCTTCCCAGCTGGCGCCCCGCCTCCAGATGCGCCTCCGCCGTTTTCAGGTCCGGCAACAGCAGCATCTGCGAACTGGCTACCGTCGCCCCGCAGTAATCAAAAATCCCGTGGACAATCTGCGCATTAAAAGCATCGGTAAATCCGTGCTTGTCATACGTTTGTTGACTCGCTGCGCCTAATGCCACCAGATGCACCCGCAGGCGGCCCAGCTTCTTCACGACATCGCCGTCGGCGGTCTCCTCATAGGCCCAGCCGTTTGAAAACACGCGGTCAACCCAACCCTTTAACAGCCCAGGCATCGACCACCAGTAAACGGGAAAAACCAGCACCAGCGCGTCGGCGTTATCAATTCTGGCCTGCTCGGCCATCACGTCGGGCGGCGTGTCGCCGGTTTGCAGAAATGCGGCGATATCCGGCTCGGCAAATACCGGGTTAAAGCCTTCCTGCGTTAAATCCGCTATGTCAGCCGTATGCTGCGGGCCGGATTCGGCAATTCCTTGCGCAATCGCCGTCGCTACGCTGTGAGTCAGCGACGTCTTGAGAGGATGAGAAACCACGATTAATGCATGCATGACGGATACCCCAGTTGCGCTATAACGATATTGGACGTAGTCTTATATACCAACAGTAACCTACCATCAGTAAGTTACCTTTAGTATATTAATATGTCAACGGGAGAATGTTTCCATGTCTGAACCACTCGTACGTCAGCGTTTAACGCGAGAAGAGCGGCGCAAGCAGCTGATTGATGTCGCCTGGCATATTATTCGGCAAGAAGGGACCGATGCTCTGACGTTGGGTTATCTGGCGACGCAGGCGGGCGTGACTAAACCCGTGGTTTACGATCACTTTGACAGCCGTTCAGGGCTTTTCGCGACGCTTTATCGCGAATACGACCAACGCCAGACGGCGCGAATGGATGAGATACTGCGCAATACCGAACCGAATGCGGAGAAGCTGGCCTCGGCGATCGCCAACGCCTATATCGAGTGCGTGCTGCTTCAGGGGCGCGAGATGCCCAGCGTCATGGCCGCGCTGGCCGGGACGCCAGAGCTGGAGAAGATCAAACAAGAGTGCATCGCCACCTTTACCGGAAAATGTCGGGACTATTTTTCGCCGCTTTGCGAGAGTGAGAATCTCAGCGAGGCGGCCATTCTCGCCATGCTCGGCTCCGCCGACGGGCTATCGGCCGCGGTAGTGAACGGCGTCATCACGGAGCAGCAGGCTAAAGATGAACTCTTTCAGGTCATTATGTCGATGCTGCAGCGCTGCTGTCATCGCTAAATCGCGCCCGCCGTCCGGCGGACGCGTTGATTATCAGCCGCCCGCTTTCTTGATCGCCGCATCCAGCGAGGCTTTATCCGCCAGCCCCGGGAATACGGTGATCGTCGCTTCCGTGGCGCCGGTAGTCGGCATCACGATAACGCCCGGCGTCCCGCTCAGGCCAATTTCCTGCGCCAGCTGATTGGTGCTTTCCAGTACCGGCTCAACGTCCGCCGCTTTCTTCGCGTCGAAATTCACTTTCTTCGCCTGCTGCTGGATGTCGGCAGCCGTCAGCTTGCCTTCGTTATGTCCGGTGGAATAGATCCCGTTATGGTAGGTCAGATAAGCCTCTGCGCCCTTCTGCTGATAAATCTGCAGGCCGGTTTTGGCCGCTTCAAGCGAGGTTTCCCAACGGCTGCCAAAGATCGGCCACTCTTTAAAGGCAAAGCGGGTCTGCGGGTTCTCTTTAATCACCTGCTCCATTACCGGCGCCAGACGACTGCAGTAAACGCACTGATAATCAAAGAATTCAATGACCGTGACTTTGCCCTCTTTCGGGCCGTAGGTTGGCGTATTTTTATCCTGGGTCAGCGCAGCCGCATTCTTCAGTACCGCCTGGGTCGCGGCGCTGGCCTGCTGCTGTTGCTGAATTTGCTGTAGCTTCTGGCTGGCCTGCAGCAGCACTTCCGGATGCGCGACTAAGTAATCCGCGGCGATTTTGCCAATACGGGCCTCTTGTTCAGGCGTAAAAGTCGGCGCATCAGCAGCGGTCGCCATAAGCGGAAACAGGGTAGCGCCGATAAAGGCAAATGTGAGTAAATTCTTATGGCCGGGCATGTAGTTAGTCCTTGCGATAGGTGAACGGCAGATGTATTTCTACGAACAAAATATCATCCTTTGCCTGCGAATCATTGCCGGACCATGCAATGATTGGTAACGATATTTTTCAATCACTCGCTGCGCGCGGTCTCTCTGTAAGGTGGCCAGAGTGCCCTAACGAGAGTACGCTTCACCCCTGCGTTTTTCCGTAGGTTCTCTTTTTTGGTTCGATGAGTTGGGTATGAATGCGTTTTTCAGTCAGTGGGACGTGGCGGTTATTCTGCTGCAAATTATTGCTATCGATCTGTTATTGGGTGGCGACAACGCGGTGGTGATCGCGATGGCCTGCCGTAAACTGCCGCCTCAGCAGCGTACCAAAGCGATTATCATCGGCACCGTCGGCGCAATAGCGGCGCGCGTGCTGCTGCTGGCCATCGCGATCTATTTACTCTCATTGCCGTGGCTTAAAGTGGTCGGCGCGCTGATGCTACTGTGGATTGGCATCAAGCTGGTGACCAATCAGGAAGAAGAGAATGATGTCAGCAGCTCCAGCAGCCTGTGGCGTACCGCGGTCACCATTACCGTTGCCGATGTCATTATGTCGCTGGATAACGTGCTGGCGGTGGCCGCCGCAGGAAAAGGCCATCTGCTGCTGGTCGCGCTGGGCGTATTGATCAGCATTCCGATTATCGTCCTCGGCAGCAAGCTGGTGCTGGCTATCCTCAACCGCTTCCCGTCCGTGGTGATGCTGGGCGGGGCGCTCATCGGCTGGATAGCCGGTTCCATGATGGTGACCGATGTGACCATCGTTCATCTGTTCCCCAACGCGCCCGCCGCGCTCCCCGTGATGGGCGGAGCCATTGGCGCCGCCCTTGTGCTGCTGGAAGGGTTGCGCAGAAACCGCAGGCGCTCCAGCGAATAGCTGGCGTTCACGCTTGGCCGCCGTCAATCCCGACGGCGTCAAGTTTGCGCCATTTTTCCCCCACATCCGCCCTCATTTGCCCTACGCTTAGTAAAGACACCTGATCCAGGGATCTGTAACCATAATATTGCGCATAAATGAGATAACACCATGGAATTAAAGGATTATTATGCCATTTTAGGGGTTCAGCCAACGGACGATCTGAAAACCATTAAGACCGCCTATCGCCGTCTGGCACGTAAATACCACCCCGATGTCAGCAAAGAAAACGATGCCGAAGCCAAATTCAAAGATCTCGCCGAAGCCTGGGAAGTGCTTAAAGATGACCAGCGCCGCGCCGAATACGACCAGCTCTGGCAGCACCGTAACGATCCGCAGTTTGGCCGTCAGCAGCAGCATTCCCACGAGCAGAGCTATAGCCAGCAGGACTTCGACGACATCTTCTCCTCCATGTTTGGCCAGCAGGCGCACCATAGCCGCCGCCAGCACGGCGTCCGCGGTCATGACTTAGAGATAGAAGTCGCGGTATTCCTTGAGGAGACCCTGGCCGAGCAGACGCGCACCATCAGCTATAAGCTGCCGGTTTATAACGTCTTTGGCATGGTCGAAAGCGAAACGCCGAAAACCCTTAACGTGAAAATTCCCGCGGGCGTCGTCGACGGCCAGCGGATCCGCCTGAAAGGCCAGGGCACCCCTGGCGAAAATGGCGGCCCTAACGGCGACCTGTGGCTGGTGATTCATATCGCCCCGCATCCGCTGTTTGATATCGTCGGACACAACCTTGAAATCGTCCTGCCGCTGGCGCCGTGGGAAGCAGCGCTAGGCACCAGGGTCACTATCCCGACGCTGAAAGAGAGCATCCTGCTGACCATTCCGCCGGGCAGCCAGGCCGGTCAGCGGCTGCGGGTGAAGGGCAAAGGGCTGACCAGCAAAACCACCACCGGCGACCTGTATGCGGTGATCAAAATCGTCATGCCGCCAAAACCAGATGAGAAGAGCCGTGAGCTCTGGCAGCAGCTGGCGGATGCTCAATCCAGCTTCGAGCCGCGTAAGACATGGGGGAAAGCCTGATGGCTAAGATAACAGTGACGTTCACGATTACCGAGTTTTGTCTCCACACCGGCCTTTCCGAAGAGGAGCTTAACGAGATTGTCGGCCTCGGCATGATCGAGCCGCGCCAGCCGCAGCGGGAAAACTGGCTGTTTGACGATAGCGCGGTGACCATCGTTCACCGCGCCGTACGCCTGCGCAAAGAGCTGGAGCTGGACTGGCCGGGTATCGCTGTGGCCTTAACGCTGCTGGACGAGAACGCGCGCCTGAGCCGCGAAAATCAAATTCTGCAGCAGCGGCTGGCGCGCTTTCTGACCCATAGCTAAGCCGTAGCCCGCTCTCTTCCTGCGGCACCGCCCGGTCCTTACCGGGCCCGGGCGGTCCGCGAATGACCTCAAGCCCGTAGCCGCTCAGGACATAAAAAAATGCCGCCGGGGGAAGCCCGCGGCGGCATGAATTACTGGCAAAACGATTTAGTCGTTGATGCGCGGATGCTGCTGCACCAGACGAGAACGTTTTTCCTGCAGGTCGGCGATTTCCTGATCGATATCTTCGATTTTATGTTCGATGTTATCGTAGTGCTCGCCGAGAATTTCTTTCGCTTCCTGAATATCCGAAGCCGCTGGCGTCGCCCCTTTCAGCGGACGATTGGCGGTCTCTTTCATCGACAGGCCGGTAATCAGACCAATCAACGCCACCACCATCAGATAGTAAGCCGGCATCATCAGGTTCTGCGTGCTTTCCACCAGCCACGCCGCCAGAGTCGGCGTCAGACCGGCAATCAGCACCGAGATGTTAAAGGCGCTGGCCAGGGCGCTAAAGCGGATGTGAGTCGGGAACATCGCCGGCAGCGACGAGGCCATTACCCCGATAAAGCAGTTCAGCACCACCGCCAGCACCAGCAGACCGGCGAAAATCAGGCCAAGGACGTTACTGTTAATCATGATAAAGGCCGGAATCGACAGCGCGAACAGCGCCACGCTACCAATCAGGATGAACGGACGACGGCCAAAACGGTCGCTGAGCATACCGATAACCGGCTGAACGAACAGCATCCCGACCATGATGGCGATGATGATCAGCACCCCGTGGTCTTCAGAATAGTGCAGGTTATGCGACAGGTAGCTCGGCATGTAGGTCAGCAACATGTAGTAGGTCACGTTGGTGGAAATCACCAGACCGATACAGGTCAGCAGGCTACGCCAGTGTTTGGTCGCAATCTCTTTGAAAGAGACTTTCGGCCCATCCTGCAGGCCCTCGCGGTCGCCCTGCTCCATTTTATCAACGTGCTGCTGGAACGCCGGCGTCTCTTCCAGCGCATGACGCAGATAAAGACCGATAATCCCTAACGGCAGCGCCAGGAAGAACGGAATACGCCAGCCCCAGTCGAGGAAGTTCTCTTCGCCCACCACGCTGGAAATCAGCACGACTACGCCCGCGCCCATGACAAAACCGGCTATCGAACCGAAGTCCAGCCAGCTGCCCATAAAGCCGCGTTTACGGTCAGGCGAGTACTCTGCAACAAAGATAGAGGCACCGGTATATTCGCCGCCCACCGAGAAGCCCTGCGCCATTTTACACAGCAGCAGCAGGATCGGCGCCCAGATACCAATCGTGGCATACGACGGAATAAGGCCGATACAGAATGTACTTATCGACATGATAACGATGGTTATCGCCAGAATCTTTTGTCGACCGTATTTATCGCCCAGCATCCCGAAGAACAGGCCGCCTAATGGACGAATTAAGAAGGGAACCGAGAAAGTACCGAGCGCGGCAATCATCTGCACGCTGGGGTTGGCATCGGGGAAAAAGACCTTACCAAGCGCATATGCAACAAAACCATATACCCCAAAATCGAACCATTCCATCGCGTTACCCAGCGACGCTGCGGTAATCGCTTTCTTCAGTTTGCTATCATCAATGATGGTCACATCCCGAAGCGTGATGGGTTTTACTTTTTTCCTTTTAAGCATAATTATCCTCTTTTGCTCTCGCCTTGAGCGCACGAATCTCCGCCGAATGACAAGGTCATTCGCGTCATGCGTTGGGAGCGGCGAATTGCTGTGCTCCACATTTCAAGCGTAGCAGGTTTGCCTGCACTGTCTGCTGACAGTCCGTACAACCGAACCTGTTGACGCCTGCTCTGGCCATAATGAAATAAGCGGTACCGCTAATAAGTGTAGTGAATTTGCGTTCTCGCCTTTTTACCCTAACAGCGTTTAAATTTGGGATCAACTTCACAAAAATTTACCTACCCTTAAACAGAGTCATCCAAAAGCAATAAGTTCAATGAATATTGGAACTTAGCGATACATTTCCGGAAATATCCTGCGCTTTTTATGAAAATAAGCCCGCCAGGCCTCACGATATATATCCTCTTTCTCCGCTGCGATAAGTCATAAAAAAGGCCCGACAAAAGTGCGGGATTGCGTTATAATCAGCATTACTTTCGGCTATCAGCCGCCATTTAAAGGACCAACGTCCTGTTTTACCCAGTAATCGCGAGGAACGTCATGCAACTGCCACACTGCCCAAAATGCCATTCTGAATACACTTATGAAGACGGCGGCATGTTTATCTGCCCGGAATGCGCCCACGAATGGAACAATGCCGAGCCTGCGGACGATAACGACGCGCTGGTGGTCAAAGACGCCAACGGTAATTTACTCGCTGACGGCGACAGCGTCACCGTGGTAAAAGATCTGAAGGTTAAAGGCAGCTCTTCGATGCTAAAAATCGGCACTAAAGTGAAGAATATCCGCCTGGTTGAAGGCGATCATAATATTGACTGTAAAATAGATGGTTTTGGCCCGATGAAGCTAAAATCCGAATTTGTTAAAAAGAACTGATTTTATTCCCCCGACGCCCGTTGTCGGGGGGAAATATATTTTCCCGTGGCCTCCCGGAATCCCTCGCTGCCGCCTGGCTTAATTCTGCAATCCCCTTCTACGCTTAATGGAATATTCGTTACCTGAGGTAATGGTTATGCCCTTAAGTCCCTATATCGCTTTTAGCGGCAACTGCGCTGCCGCCATCGCTTTCTACCAGCAGGCGCTGGGCGCGGAGCTCATCCACAAAATCACCTGGGGTGAAATGCCGCAGAATACGCAGGACGCCGAAGATGGCTGCCCTTCCGGCCAGCATCTGGCTGCCGACGGTATCGCGCACGCCAGCCTGCGCATTGCCGATAGTATCCTGATGCTCAGCGACAGCCCCTCCAGCAACATGGAGCGCTACGCCGGATTTACCGTCGTGCTGGACTCGCAGGATATTACTGAGGGTAAACGCTGGTTTGACGGCCTCGCCGACGGCGGGCAGATTGAGATGGCCTGGCAGGAAACCTTCTGGGCGCACGGCTTCGGTAAAGTTATCGACCGCTTTGGCGTCCCGTGGATGGTCAACGTGGTGAAAGAGCCTTAACGCTGGCCTTTTCCCCTCACCCTGTGCTCCCCCCGAAAGGGAGAGAGGGCGGAGTGAGGGCATCTGTGCATTCACTCCCCCTTACCCTGTCATTCCACCGGCATCAACTCTTCATCCCCCGGTCATCATGAGTTAACCGAAATGTAACAAAAAACCGTCAGGATCGGCCCACGCTCAGAGGGAAATACTTCCTTGTCCTTAGTGAGGCTCGATTGACATGTACTTATCCAGACATCCGACCAGTTATCCAACGCGATATCAGGAAATTGCCGCCAAACTGGAGCAAGAGCTTCGCCATCATTACCACTGCGGCGACTATCTGCCCGCCGAGCAGCAGCTGGCGTCCCGCTTTGAGGTTAACCGCCACACCCTGCGCCGGGCCATCGATCAGCTCGTCGAACGCGGCTGGGTCCAGCGCCGTCAGGGCGTCGGCGTGCTGGTGCTGATGCGCCCGATAGATTATCCGCTCAACGCCCAGGCCCGCTTTAGCCAGAATCTTCTCGAACAGGGCAGCCACCCGACCAGCGAGAAGCTGCTGTCGGTGGTGCGTCCGGCCAGCAGCCACGTTGCCGAGGCGTTTGCTATCAGTGAAGGCGATAACGTCATTCACCTGCGCACCCTGCGCCGCGTGAACGGCGTCGCCCTGTGTCTGATCGACCACTACTTTACCGACCTGCAGCTGTGGCCGGTTCTGCAAACCTTTACCCACGGCTCTCTCCATGACCTGCTGCGCGATCGGCTGGATATCGAACTGACCCGCGTGCGCACCAAAATCAGCGCCCGCCGCGCGCAGGCCAAAGAGAGCAATATTCTCGGCATTCCCAACATGGCGCCGCTGCTGTGCGTGCGCACCCTGAATCATCGCCAGGGCGAGCAGAGCGCGACGGAGTACTCCGTCAGCCTGACCCGCGCCGACATGATTGAATTCACCATGGAGCACTGAATGCACTTTGATACCGCAACCCGCCAGCGCTGGATGTCCGTGCTGGCCCACAGTGAACCACAAGAACTGGCGGCGCGGATGCAGACGCTGCAGCTCGCGCCGCAGTATGAGCTGATTCGTGCCCCGGAGACCGGGCTGGTGCAGCTGCAGGCGCGTATGGGCGGCATCGGCGCCCGATTCTTCGCCGGAGACGCCACCTTAACCCGCGCCGCCATTCGCCTGGCCGACGGCACCCTCGGCTATAGCTGGATTCTGGGCCGCGACCGCCCGCACGCTGAACGCTGCGCGGCCATTGATGCCCTGATGCAGTCGCCACACCATTTTCACACCCTGATGGAAACCCTGATAACCCCGCTGGAAGAACAACGCAGCGCGCGCATTGAAGCCCGACGCGCCGAAGTCAACGCCAGCCGGGTCGACTTCTTTACTCTGGTTCGCGGAGATAACGCATGACATTACAACCCGCCTTTACCCTGGCTGTGCAGGATGCCCAGCACAGTTTCCGCCGCCTGCTGAAGGCGATGAGCGAGCCGGGAGTGATTGTCTCCCTGCAGCAGCTTCAGCACGGCTGGCAGCCGCTGAACGTCGCCTCCACCAGCCTGCTGCTGACGCTGGTGGATCACGATACGCCGGTCTGGCTCGCTCCCGCGCTGCATAACGATCTTGTCGGCCAGAATCTGCGCTTCCATACCGGCGCGCCGCTGGTTGAGCAGCCGCAGCAGGCGACCTTCGCCGTCGCCAGCGACAGCATCAGCGCCGAGCAGCTGAACGTGCTTTCCGCCGGTACCGTCGTCGCCCCGGAAACCGGCGTCACGCTGGTGGTTCAGCTTGCCAGCCTGAGCGGCGGCCGGATGCTGCGGCTGACCGGCGCGGGGATCGCCGAAGAGCGGATGATCGCCCCGCAGCTGCCGGAATGCATTATTGAAGAATTGACCGAGCGTCCGCATCCGTTCCCGCTGGGAATCGATCTGATCCTCACCTGCGGCGAACGCCTGCTGGCGATTCCGCGCACCACTCACGTCGAGGTCTGCTAATGTACGTAGCCGTCAAAGGCGGCGAGAAGGCGATCGTCGCCGCTCACGCCCTACAGGAACAGAAACGCCGAGGCGAGGGACGGCTTCCTGAAATCAGCGTTGATCAGATTAGCCAACAGCTTAATCTGGCGGTGGACCGGGTCATGACCGAAGGCGGCATCGCCGACCGGGAGCTGGCGGCGCTGGCGCTGAAGCAGGCCAGCGGCGACAGCGTCGAAGCGATTTTTCTGCTGCGCGCTTATCGCACCACCCTGCAAAGGCTGGCGGTCAGCGAGCCTGTCGACACCGCCGGTATGCGCCTTGAGCGCCGTATCTCGGCGGTCTATAAAGATATCCCCGGCGGCCAGATGCTCGGCCCGACCTACGATTACACCCACCGTCTGCTCGATTTTACCCTGCTGGCCAACGGCGAAACGCCGCCGCTGGCGACCGATAGCGCACCGCAGGAAGCGACGCCGCACATCTTTAATCTGCTCGTCCAGCAGGGACTGGCGAAGGCGGAGCGGGATACCGACGCGCAGCCCGACGATATCACCCGCCATCCGCCGGTTTATCCCTGTTCGCGCTCTTCGCGCCTGCAGCAGCTGGTGCGCGGCGACGAGGGCTACCTGCTGGCGCTGGCCTACTCCACCCAGCGCGGCTACGGACGCAACCATCCGTTTGCCGGTGAAATTCGCAGCGGCTACGTCGCGGTGGAGATCGCTCCCGAAGAGCTGGGCTTCACCGTCACTATCGGCGAACTGCTGATGACCGAATGCGAGATGGTCAACGGCTTTGTCGACCCTCAGGATGAACCGCCGCACTTTACCCGCGGCTACGGCCTGACGTTCGGCATGAGCGAGCGCAAAGCGATGGCGATGGCGCTGGTTGACCGCGCGCTCCAGGCGCCGGAGTACGGCGAAGAGATGGCGGGCCCTGCCCAGGATGAAGAGTTTGTGCTGGCCCATGCCGATAACGTCGAGGCCGCCGGTTTCGTTTCGCACCTTAAACTTCCCCACTATGTCGATTTCCAGGCCGAACTGGCGCTGCTTAAACGCCTGCAACGGGAGAATCAACGTGGCTAACGCACTGACCGGCTATAACTTTGCTTATCTCGACGAGCAAACCAAACGCATGATCCGCCGCGCCATCCTGAAAGCGGTGGCCATCCCCGGCTACCAGGTGCCCTTCGGCGGTCGCGAGATGCCGATGCCCTACGGCTGGGGAACCGGCGGTATCCAGCTTACCGCCAGCGTCATCGGGGAAAATGACGTCCTGAAGGTGATCGATCAGGGCGCCGATGACACCACCAACGCGGTATCGATTCGTCAGTTTTTCAAACGCGTGACCGGCGTCGCGACCACCGAGCGCACCGAAGACGCCACGCTGATCCAGACCCGCCACCGGATCCCGGAAACGCCGCTGACTGACGATCAGATCCTGATCTTCCAGGTGCCGATCCCGGAGCCGCTGCGCTTTATCGAGCCGCGCGAAACCGAAACCCGCACCATGCACGCGCTGGAGGAGTACGGCGTGATGCAGGTGAAGCTGTACGAAGATATTGCCCGCTTCGGCCATATCGCCACCACCTACGCCTACCCGGTGAAGGTCAACGGCCGCTACGTGATGGATCCGTCGCCGATTCCAAAATTCGATAATCCGAAGATGCATATGATGCCTGCGCTACAGCTGTTCGGCGCCGGACGCGAAAAACGCATCTACGCGGTACCGCCGTATACCCCGGTTGAGAGCCTCGATTTCGACGATCATCCGTTTACCGTTCAGGAGTGGGATGAACCCTGCGCCATCTGCGGATCTCGCCATAGCTATCTTGATGAAGTGGTGCTCGACGACAGCGGCAAACGGATGTTTGTCTGCTCCGATACCGACTATTGCCGCCAACAGAGCGAGGAGCAGAAAAAATGAGTCATCCGTTACTGGCGGTGAACAACCTGACCCACCTCTACGCGCCGGGCAAAGGCTTCAGCGACGTCTCGTTCGAGCTGTGGCCGGGGGAGGTGCTGGGTATCGTCGGCGAATCCGGCTCCGGAAAAACCACGCTGCTGAAAGCGATCTCCGCCCGCCTGGCCCCGCAGCAGGGAGAAGTGCTGTATCAACAGCGCTCGCTATACGCCATGAGCGAAGCGGATCGCCGACGTCTGCTGCGCACCGAATGGGGCGTGGTGCATCAGCATCCGATGGACGGCCTGCGCCGCCAGGTCTCGGCCGGCGGCAATATCGGCGAACGCCTGATGGCCACCGGGTCCCGTCACTACGGCAATATTCGCGCCACCGCCGGACAGTGGCTGCAGGAGGTGGAGATCCCGCCTTCGCGCATTGACGACCTGCCCACCACCTTTTCCGGCGGGATGCAGCAGCGCCTGCAAATCGCCCGCAATCTGGTGACGCAGCCGAGGCTGGTGTTTATGGATGAGCCCACCGGCGGGCTGGACGTATCGGTGCAGGCGCGCCTGCTCGATCTGCTGCGCGGCCTGGTCGTGGAGCTGAACCTGGCGGTGGTGATTGTGACCCACGACCTCGGCGTCGCCCGCCTGCTGGCTAACCGTCTGCTGGTGATGAAGCAGGGCCAGGTAGTCGAAAGCGGCTTAACCGACCGGGTGCTCGACGATCCCCATCACCCCTATACCCAGCTGCTGGTGTCGTCGGTGTTGCAGAACTGAGTGAATGTCCACTCCCCGGTGGCGCTGCGCTTACCGGGGCTACGGATCCCGGGCCGTCTGCGAGCCGGTAGCCAGGACAGGCGCAACGCGTCGCCTCCGGGACTCCCCGGTCGCGCTTCGTGAGTTAATGCATCAGGTAGCCCGGATAAGGCGTTCACGCCGCGATCCGGGGAAATTCAGGCACGATGAGGCTAAAAATGAACGCCATCCGCGTTGAAAACATCCATAAAACCTTTGTTCTGCACCAGCAGCACGGCGTCCGTCTGCCGGTACTCGCCGACGCCTCGCTGACCGTGAATGCCGGTGAATGCGTGGTGCTGCACGGCCATTCCGGTAGCGGAAAATCGACCCTGCTGCGTTCGCTGTACGCCAACTATCTCCCCGATAGCGGCCACATTCATATTCGCCACGGCGATGAATGGGTGGACCTGGTTACCGCCACGCCGCGCAAAGTGCTGGAAGTGCGCAAAACCACCATTGGCTGGGTCAGCCAGTTTCTGCGGGTGATCCCGCGCATTTCCGCCCTCGACGTGGTGATGCAGCCGCTGCTCGAGCTGGGCATCCCGCGCGAAGAGAGCGCCGCGAAAGCCGCCCGCCTGCTAACGCGGCTGAACGTACCCGAACGCCTGTGGCACCTCGCCCCCTCGACCTTTTCCGGCGGCGAACAGCAGCGGGTTAACATCGCCCGCGGCTTCGCGGTCGACTACCCGATTTTGCTTCTCGACGAACCCACCGCCTCGCTGGACGGCAAAAATAGCGCCGCGGTGGTGGAACTGATCCATGAAGCCAAAGCCCGCGGCGCGGCGATCGTCGGTATTTTTCACGACGAGGCCACGCGCAACCAGGTCGCCGACCGTCTGCACCCGATGGGAATTTCAGCATGATTATCAATAACGTAAAGCTGGTCCTCGAAGACGAGGTGATTAACGGCTCGCTGGAAGTGCAGGACGGCAGAATTTCGGCCTTTGCCGAAAGCCAGAGCCGACTGGCGGAGGCCATCGATGGAGAGGGCGGCTGGCTGCTGCCGGGGCTTATCGAGCTGCATACCGACAACCTGGACAAGTTTTTCACCCCGCGACCGAAAGTGGACTGGCCCGCCCACTCGGCGATGAGCAGCCACGACGCGCTGATGGTCGCCAGCGGCATCACCACCGTGCTGGATGCCGTGGCTATTGGCGATGTGCGCGACGGCGGCGATCGCCTGGAAAATCTCGAAAAAATGATCAACGCCGTGGAAGAGACGCAGAAGCGCGGCCTCAACCGCGCTGAACATCGGCTGCATCTGCGCTGCGAACTGCCGCATCACACCACCCTGCCGCTGTTTGAGAAGCTGGTTGGCCGCGAGCCGGTGAGCATGGTCTCCCTGATGGATCACTCCCCTGGCCAGCGCCAGTATGCCGACCGCAGCAAATACCGCGACTACTATCAGGGCAAATATCACCTGACCAACGAAGAGATGGACAAATTCGAAGAGGAGCAGATGGCGCTGGCGGCGGCCTGGTCTCAGCCTAACCGGCAGCGCATCGCCGCCATCTGTCGCGAGCGAAATATCGCGCTGGCCAGCCACGATGACGCCACCTGCGAACATGTGCTCGAATCGCGCCAGCTTGGCAGCGTCATCGCCGAATTTCCCACTACGATCGCCGCAGCGCAGGCGTCGCGCCAGCATGGGATGAGCGTCCTGATGGGCGCGCCGAATATCGTACGCGGCGGCTCGCACTCGGGGAACGTCGCCGCCCACCATCTGGTGGCCAGCGGCCTGCTGGACATTCTCTCCTCCGACTATTATCCCGCCAGTCTGCTGGATGCCGCTTTTCGCATCGCCGACGACGAGGGCAACGCCTTTACCCTCGCGCAGGCCATTCGTCTGGTGAGCAAAAACCCGGCCCAGGCGCTGGGGCTGCACGACCGCGGGGCGATTGCCGAAGGTAAGCGGGCGGACCTGGTGCTGGCGCGCCGTCACGGCGAGCATATCCATATTGATCACGTCTGGCGGCAAGGCAAGAGGGTCTTCTGATGACAGGGAAACTGATTTGGCTGGTCGGCCCCTCCGGCTCCGGCAAAGACAGCCTGCTGGCGGCGCTGCGCCAGCGGGAGCATCCGCAGCTGCTGGTGGCGCACCGCTACATAACCCGTCCACACAACGCGGGCTGTGAAAACCATATCGCCCTCAGCGAGCATGAGTTTTTTACCCGCGCCGAACAGCATCTGTTTGCTCTTAGCTGGCATGCTAACAACAATTACTATGGCATTGGCATCGAGATTGACCTGTGGCTGCACGCCGGGTTCGACGTGGTCGCTAACGGTTCACGCGCCCATCTGCCGCAGGCGCAGGCGCGCTATGCCGACGCGCTGCTGCCCATCTGTCTGCAGGTTTCTCCGGCGGTGCTGCGACAGCGCCTGGAGCAGCGCGGACGGGAGAACGAGACGGAAATCGCCCAGCGCCTGGCGCGCGCGGCGCGCTATACGCCGAACGAGTGTCTGACGCTGAATAACGATGGCCGACTTAGCCAGTCGGTGGATGCCCTGGTTTCGCTGATTCGTATTCACGGCAACCGGCGCGAACAGCAGACTGCCTGAACGCGAGGAGAAGAGATGAGCCTGACTATCCGCTTAACCGGCACCGGCGGCGCGCAGCTGGTACCGGTTTTCGGCTGCGACTGCCCCGCCTGCCGCCGCGCCCGCGTCGACGAAGCGCATCGTCGCCGTCCCTGTAGCGCGGTCGTCAAATACAACAACGCGGTGACCCTGCTCGATGCCGGGCTACCGGACCTGATGACCCAGTGGCCCGCCGGCAGCTTTCAGCAGTTTCTGCTCACCCATTATCATATGGATCACGTTCAAGGCCTGTTCCCGCTGCGCTGGGGC
Organism: Klebsiella sp. JN_Kp126; assembly: GCF_033843325.1. NCBI lineage: Bacteria > Pseudomonadati > Pseudomonadota > Gammaproteobacteria > Enterobacterales > Enterobacteriaceae > Klebsiella > Klebsiella sp. JN_Kp126. Next base: position 179,780 of record NZ_JAWXQV010000056.1, read on the forward strand.
GTGGGCGAACCTATTGCGGTATACGGCCCCCCGGATGAACAGGGCTGCGATGATCTGTTTAAGCATCCGGGCCTGCTGGATTTCAGCCATACCGTCGAACCCTTTGTAAGATTTGAACTTCAGGGATTGCGCGTTACGCCGCTGCCGCTGAACCACTCAAGGCTCACGTTTGGCTATCTGCTGGAGTCGGCCCACAGCCGGGTCGCCTGGCTATCCGATACCGCCGCGCTGCCGGAGAAAACGCTGAAATTTCTGCTGAATAACCAGCCGCAGCTTATCATTATCGACTGTAGCCACGAGCCGCGCCCGCAGCCGCCGCGCAACCACTGCGACCTGAACACCGTGCGGGCCATTAACCAGATCATCGGCTGCCCGCGGGTGATCCTCACCCATATCAGCCACCGCTTCGATGCGTGGATGATGGAGAATGCTCTACCGGCGGGATTTGAAGCGGGATTTGACGGCATGGAGATAACGCTGGATTAAGCGGGCGCGGCGAAGGCCGCGAGTCGTGCCGCATCAATAATCATCATCCAGCCTGCGCTGGTCGCTTTCCAGCTGACGGCGGTCCCGATCAAGCTGGCGCTGGCGCTCGTCAAGTACGCGTCGGCGATCCTCAAGCTGTCGCCGCCGGTCGTCATACTGCCGCTGGCGATCGGCGCTCTGCTGGCGGCTGTCCTGATAGCGCCCATCATCATAGTCATCATCGTCAGACCGGCTATCGCCCGGATGGTAAGCATCATTAATGGCCTGCTGAATATTGCCGATCGCGTCATCAATCATATCGGCGTGCGCCAGCTGGCCGGCGAGGGACAAGGTGCAGATAAGCAAAGCGGTAGAGTAACGTTTCATAAAGCCAGTCTCATCGGGGGGCTGGCTCTACGTTAATCAAGGGCTATCGCCGGGAGTAGCGGAGGAATCTCAAATCCGCTGCTGTTCAATCGCGCCGATGGCGTCCACTCGCCCCTGATGTCGCCCGCCCTCAAATTCGGCAGCCAGCCAGGCATCGACGATCATTTTCGCCAGTTCAAGGCCGATCACCCGCGCGCCAAAGGCCAGAATATTGGTGTTGTTATGCTGTCGTGAAAGCTGCGCCGAGTAGGGCTCGCTGCACACCACCGCACGAATACCCGGGTGCTTATTGGCGGCGATAGAGATGCCGACGCCGGTGCCACAGATTAGGATCCCGCCGTCGACCTCGCCGGCGGCAACGGCCTGAGCGACGGCGCTGGCATAGCGCGGATAGTCGGTACGTTCCGTGGACCATGCGCCTTTATCTACGACGTCAATACCGCGCTGGCGCAGATGCGCAAGAATATCGTCTTTCAGGATAATCCCGACGTGATCGCAGCCAAATGCAATCCTTTTCATACTTAGCCTCGCCTGTTGTTAACTTTACAAGGATGGTTAGCGTTGTGATTTAAACGCCTAAAAATGCCCCAGGAAACGCTGAAAACAGCATCGTCAGGCTCCTTTCTACACGGACAAATTTTACAAATCAAGACGAAAGCGTTATTTAACCTAGTTTTCATCTTGCAAAAAAAGAACTGAAATAAAACAATAAATAACTGATTTATAATGAATTTATAAGAAATTAAGATAAAACCAACATTAGCAAAACTTCACGATAAACATAACTTTATAAAAAGTATAATTTTGTGAAGTTGGTGGTATCTTTTTTGTTTCGCCTGTGGTGATATAGTGTCGTCTTCATTTTATGGACAATGAGAAAGCGATGAGTCAGACAGAATCCAGTTCGCTCCCTAACGGCATCGGCCTTGCCCCCTGGCTTCGCATGAAGCAGGAAGGGATGACCGAAAACGAGAGCCGTATCGTCGAATGGTTGCTTACCCCCGGCAATCTCAGCGATGCGCCGGCAATCAAGGACGTCGCGGAAGCGCTGTCGGTATCAGAAGCCATGATCGTTAAGGTTTCTAAGCTGCTGGGGTTTAGCGGTTTTCGTAACCTGCGCAGCGCGCTGGAGGCCTACTTTTCGCAGTCTGAACAGGTGTTACCGACCGAACTCTCCTTTGATGATGCGCCGCAGGATGTGGTGAATAAGGTGTTCAACATCACCCTGCGCACCATTATGGAAGGCCAGTCGATCGTGAACGTCGACGAAATTCACCGCGCGGCGCGCTTTTTTGCCCAGGCCAACCAGCGCGACCTGTACGGCGCGGGCGGCTCCAACGCCATCTGCGCCGACGTGCAGCATAAGTTTTTACGCATCGGCGTGCGCTGCCAGGCCTACCCGGACGCGCATATCATGATGATGTCCGCCTCGCTGCTGAAGGAAGGCGATGTCGTGCTGGTGGTCTCGCACTCCGGGCGCACCAGCGATATCAAATCAGCGGTGGAGCTGGCGAAAAAGAACGGGGCGAAAATTATCTGTATCACCCATAGCTACCATTCGCCGATTGCCAAGTTAGCTGATTTTATTATTTGTTCGCCAGCACCAGAGACGCCTTTATTAGGGCGTAACGCCTCAGCGCGTATATTACAACTCACATTATTAGATGCGTTTTTTGTTTCCGTTGCACAGCTCAACATTGAGCAAGCGAATTTAAATATGCAAAAAACTGGCGCGATTGTTAATTTCTTTTCACCCGGCGCGCTTAAATAAAAAAACCGATCCCACACTGGTGGGATCAATATAACTGTATCCTACACTGAGAATACTGCCATGAATAAATATCTGAAACTTTTCAGCGGCACGCTCATGGGCGTAATGTTATCCACCAGCGCCTTTGCCGCCGCCGATTATGCTGTGGTATTAAAAACCTTATCCAATCCATTTTGGGTGGATATGAAAAAGGGTATTGAGGACGAAGCCAAAACGCTGGGCGTAAGCGTCGATATTTTTGCCTCGCCTTCCGAAGGGGATTTTCAGTCGCAGCTGCAGCTGTTTGAAGACCTGAGCAACAAAAACTACAAAGGTATCGCCTTTGCGCCGCTCTCCTCGGTAAACCTGGTCATGCCGGTGGCCAAAGCGTGGAAAAAGGGCATCTTTCTGGTCAACCTCGATGAAAAAATCGATATGGATAACCTGAAGAAAGCCGGCGGCAACGTCGAAGGTTTCGTCACCACCGATAACGTGGCGGTGGGGGCAAAAGGCGCGGAATTTATCATCGACAAGCTCGGCGCGGAAGGCGGCGAAGTCGCTATTATCGAAGGCAAAGCCGGTAATGCCTCCGGCGAAGCTCGCCGCAGCGGCGCCACCGCAGCCTTCAAAAAAGCGAGCCAGATCAAGCTGGTGGCCAGCCAGCCTGCCGACTGGGACCGCATCAAAGCGCTGGACGTCGCCACGAACGTGCTGCAGCGTAACCCGAACGTTAAAGCGATTTACTGCGCCAACGACACCATGGCAATGGGCGTCGCCCAGGCCGTCGCGAACGCCGGCAAAACCGGCAAGGTGCTGGTGGTGGGTACCGACGGTATTCCGGAAGCGCGCAAAATGGTCGAAGCCGGGCAAATGACCGCCACTATCGCGCAGAACCCGGCGGATATTGGCGCTACGGGTCTTAAGCTGATGGTCGACGCCGAGAAGAGCGGCAAAGTCATCCCGCTGGATAAAGCCCCGCAGTTTACGCTGGTGGATTCCATTCTGGTGACGAAATAGGTCTGTGCATCCCCTCTTTCTTTGGAAGAGGGGAAATCACGCAGCGGTAATAAAGGAAATTTTCTATGCTCACGCCATATATTTCAATGGCGGGGATCGGCAAATCCTTTGGCCCGGTTCACGCATTAAAATCGGTTGATTTAACTATTTACCCCCATGAAATACATGCGTTACTAGGGGAAAACGGTGCCGGTAAATCAACGCTGATGAAAGTATTGTCGGGAATACATGAACCGACCAAAGGCACCATTACGATTAATAACGTTAACTACCACAAGCTTGACCATAAATTAGCGGCCCAGCTCGGCATTGGTATTATTTACCAGGAGCTCAGCGTCATTGATGAATTAACGGTGCTGGAGAATTTATATATTGGCCGCCATCTGACGAAAAAAGTCTGCGGCGTCAACGTTATCGACTGGAAGGAAATGCGCGTACGGGCGGCGATGATGCTGCTGCGCATCGGGCTGAAGATCGATTTAGACGAAAAGGTGGCGAATCTCTCCATCAGCCACAAGCAGATGCTGGAGATCGCCAAGACGCTGATGCTCGACGCTAAAGTGCTGATCATGGATGAACCGACCTCCTCGCTGACCAATAAAGAGGTGGACTATCTGTTCCTGATCATGAACCAGCTGCGTAAAGAGGGCACCGCCATTGTTTATATCTCGCACAAGCTGGCGGAAATACGCCGCATCTGCGACCGCTACACGGTGATGAAAGACGGCAGCAGCGTCTGCAGCGGGAAGGTCAGCGAAGTGAATAACGACGACATCGTACGCCTGATGGTCGGCCGCGAGCTGCAAAACCGCTTCAACGCCATGAAAGAGAGCACCGGCAACATCGCCCGCGAGACGGTGTTCGAAGTGAAAAACGTCACCAGCCATGACAAGAAAAAGGTACGCGATATCTCATTTAGCGTGAATCGCGGCGAAATTCTCGGCTTTGCCGGGCTGGTCGGCTCCGGGCGCACCGAGCTGATGGACTGCCTGTTTGGAGTCGATAAGCGTAGCAGCGGTGAAATATACCTCAACGGCAACGCGATCTCGCCCCGCTCGCCGCTCGACGCCTTAAAGAAAGGCATGGGGTATATCACCGAAAGCCGCCGGGAAAACGGCTTTTTTCCCAATTTTTCCATCGCCCAGAATATGGCGGTCAGCCAGAGCCTGAAGCGCGGCGGCTACAAAGGGGCCATGGGGCTGTTCCGCGAAGGCGACGAACGCAGAACGGCGGAGGAGCAGCGCAAGCTGCTGGCGCTGAAGTGCCATTCGGTCGATCAAAACATCACCGAGCTCTCCGGCGGCAACCAGCAGAAGGTACTGATTTCCAAATGGCTATGCTGCAGCCCCGAAGTGATCATTTTTGACGAGCCGACGCGCGGTATCGACGTGGGCGCAAAAGCCGAAATTTATAAAGTGATGCGCCAGCTGGCCGATGACGGAAAAGTCATCCTGATGGTGTCGTCCGAACTACCTGAAATTATCGCCGTCTGCGACCGCATTGCCGTGTTCTGCGAAGGGCGACTGACGCAAATCCTGACCAATCGCGACGACATGAGCGAAGAGGAGATTATGGCATGGGCACTACCACAAGAGTGAAAGGCGAGATGGGCGAGAAAAAACCGTTTAACTTCGCGCTGTTCTGGGATAAATACGGCACCTTTTTTATTCTCGCCATCATCGTCGCCATCTTCGGCACCCTGTCGTCAGAGTACTTCCTGACGACCAACAATATTACGCAGATCTTCGTCCAGAGCTCGGTCACCGTCCTGATCGGCATGGGCGAGTTCTTCGCGATCCTCGTCGCCGGGATCGACCTGTCGGTCGGGGCGATCCTCGCGCTCTCCGGGATGGTCACCGCGAAGCTGATGCTGGCGGGCGTCGACCCGTTCCTCGCGGCGCTGATTGGCGGCGTGCTGGTCGGCGGCGCGCTGGGGGCCATCAACGGCTGCCTGGTCAACTGGACCGGCCTGCATCCGTTCATTATTACCCTCGGCACCAACGCCATCTTCCGCGGTATTACGCTGGTGATCTCTGATGCCAACTCGGTGTACGGGTTTTCTTTTGATTTCGTTAACTTTTTCGCCGCCACGCCGCTGGGCATTCCGGTTCCGGTGATCTTCTCGCTGATTGTGGCGGTGATCCTCTGGTTCCTGACCACCCGTATGCGCGTGGGCCGCAACATCTACGCGCTGGGCGGTAACAAGCACTCCGCTTTCTACTCCGGCATCGACGTCAAGTTCCACATGCTGCTGGTATTCATCATTTCCGGCGTTTGCGCCGGACTGGCGGGCGTGGTCTCCACCGCCCGCCTCGGGGCGGCGGAACCGCTGGCCGGCATGGGCTTTGAAACCTACGCCATCGCCAGCGCCATCATTGGCGGCACCAGCTTCTTCGGCGGTAAAGGACGCATCTTCTCGGTGGTCATCGGCGGCCTGATTATCGGCACTATCAACAACGGACTGAACATCCTGCAAGTACAAACCTACTACCAGCTGGTGGTAATGGGCGGATTAATCATCGCGGCTGTCGCCCTCGACCGTCTTATCAGTAAGTAAGGAATTTATCATGAAAATTGCTCCCTCTTTAATGTGTATGGATCTGCTGAAATTCAAAGAACAGATCGAGTTTATCGACCAGCACGCAGACTATTTTCACATCGACATTATGGACGGTCATTTTGTACCAAACCTGACCCTGTCGCCTTTTTTCGTCAGCCAGGTCAAAAAGCTGGCCAGCAAACCGCTGGACTGCCATCTGATGGTCACCCGCCCGCAGGACTACATTAGCCAGCTGGCGCAGGCGGGGGCGGATTTTATCACCCTGCATCCGGAAACGATTAACGGCCAGGCCTTCCGCCTGATCGAAGAGATCCGTCGCCACGGCATGAAGGTCGGACTGATCCTTAACCCGGAAACCCCGGTTGAGACCATGAAGTACTACATTCATAAAGCCGACAAAATCACGGTGATGACCGTCGATCCGGGCTTCGCCGGGCAGCCGTTTATCCCGGAGATGCTGGAAAAAATCGCCGAACTGAAAGCCTGGCGCGAGCGCGAGGGGCTGAGCTACGAGATCGAAATCGACGGCTCCTGCAATAAAGCCACCTATCAAAAACTGATGGCGGCGGGCGCGGACGTCTTTATCGTCGGCACATCAGGCCTCTTCAATCACGCCGATAAGATAGAAGACGCGTGGCAGATCATGGCAGAGCAGATCCTGACGGCAAAACGCGAGGTACTGCCTCATGCAAAAACAGCGTAACGTCGTCGCGGGCGTGGATATGGGCGCGACCCATATCCGGCTTTGCCTGCAAACGGCGCAGGGCGAAGCGCTGCACTGCGAAAAGCGGCGCACCGCCGACGTGATTAGCGCCGACGGCCTGGTCAACGGTATTAAAAACCTGCTGCAGCAGCAGCTGACCCAGCACGACGCCCACTGCTGCGGGCTGGTGATGGGGTTTCCAGCGCTGGTGGCAAAAGACAAGCGGACGATTATCTCAACGCCCAATCTGCCGCTGGCCGCCGACGACCTGTATAACCTGGCCGACCGGCTGGAAGCGGCACTGGGCTGCCCGGTGGAGTTTTCCCGCGATGTGAATCTGCAGCTCTCTTTTGATGTGCAGCAGAACGGCCTGCAGGAGCAGGAGGTGCTGGCGGCCTATCTTGGCACCGGAATGGGCTTCGCGGTCTGGCTGAACGGCGGGCCGTGGACCGGCGCCCACGGCGTGGCGGGCGAGCTGGGGCATATTCCGCAGGGCGATGACGCCCTCACCTGCGCCTGCGGCAACCCCGCCTGTCTGGAAACCGTCTGCTCCGGCATTGCGCTCAAGCGCTGGTATGAACAGCAACCTCGAGCGTACGAACTGGGCGAGCTGTTCGTCCACGCTGCGCGGGAGCCGTTTGTCCAGACGTTGCTAAACCACGCCGCTCGCGCCATCGCCACCAGCATCAACCTGTTCGATCCCGATGCGGTGCTCCTCGGCGGCGGGGTGATGGATATGCCCGCCTTCCCGCGCGACACCTTAATCGCCATGGTCAAAACCTACGTCCGCCGTCCGCTGCCGTATCAGGCCGTACGCTTTATCGCCGCCTCCTCTTCCGCATTTAACGGCGCCCAGGGCGCGGCGGCGCTGGCGAGAAGCCGGTATTTAAGCTAGCCGAGGTAACGCCCATAAGCCTGGACCTGCCTCTTCCCACATCCCCGGCGGCGGTGCTGCGCGCCTGGCCGGGCTACCCGGCCGCGTCACAGGCGCCCGCGTCGACACGTCAAAACTGACGATAGCCTGTTTTTCGTCAGCATTTCGCCCAAAAAAACGACGTATCATCAGTCAATACCCACAGTGAAAACATGGCATAGAAGATGCATAGTGACGGCGCGATAGCGCGTATGCGCCAATTGATTAACTGGAGCAAGACCGATGAAAAAAGTCGTCACGGTTTGCCCGTATTGCGCATCAGGTTGCAAAATCAACCTGGTGGTCGATAACGGCAAAATCGTTCGGGCGGAGGCGGCACAGGGGAAAACCAACCAGGGAACCCTGTGTCTGAAAGGCTATTATGGCTGGGACTTCATTAACGATACCCAGATCCTTACCCCGCGCCTGAAAACCCCGATGATCCGTCGCCAGCGCGGCGGCAAGCTGGAATCCGTCTCCTGGGATGAGGCGCTCGATTACGTCGCCACTCGCCTCAGCGCCATTAAAGAGAAGTATGGCCCGGACGCGATTCAGACTACCGGTTCGTCCCGCGGGACGGGTAACGAAACCAACTATGTGATGCAAAAATTCGCGCGCGCCGTTATTGGTACCAATAACGTCGACTGCTGCGCTCGCGTCTGACACGGCCCATCGGTTGCAGGTCTGCACCAATCGGTCGGTAACGGCGCTATGAGTAATGCCATCACCGAGATCGACAACACCGATCTCGTGTTTATCTTCGGGTATAACCCGGCAGATTCACACCCTATTGTGGCGAATCACGTGATTAACGCCAAACGCAATGGGGCGAAAATCATCGTCTGCGATCCGCGTAAAATCGAAACCGCGCGCATCGCCGATATGCACATTGCGCTGAAGAACGGCTCGAATATCGCGCTGCTCAACGCTATCGGACACGTGATCATCGAAGAGGATCTCTACGATAAATCCTTCGTCGCCAGCCGTTCCGAAGGCTTCGAAGAGTATCGCAAAATCGTCGAAGGCTATACGCCGGAGTCGGTGGAAGAGATTACCGGCGTGAGTGCCCAGGAGATCCGCGCCTGCGCCCGCATGTACGCCAGCGCGAAATCCGCCGCCATCCTGTGGGGCATGGGCGTCACCCAGTTCTACCAGGGCGTAGAGACCGTACGTTCGCTGACCAGCCTGGCGATCCTCACCGGCAACCTCGGCAAGCCGAGCGTCGGCGTCAACCCGGTGCGCGGCCAGAACAACGTTCAGGGCGCCTGCGACATGGGCGCGCTGCCGGATACCTATCCGGGCTATCAGTACGTTAAGTTCCCGGAAAACCGCGAGAAGTTCGCCAAAGCCTGGGGCGTCGACAGCCTGCCGGCGCACACCGGCTACCGCATCAGCGAGCTTCCGCACCGCGCGGCGCATGGCGAAGTGCGGGCGGCATACATCATGGGGGAAGATCCGCTCCAGACCGACGCCGAGCTGTCCGCCGTGCGTAAGGCTTTCGACGATCTGGAACTGGTTATCGTCCAGGATATTTTCATGACCAAAACCGCCTCAGCGGCCGACGTTATCCTGCCCTCCACCTCGTGGGGCGAGCACGAAGGCGTTTATACCGCAGCGGACCGCGGCTTCCAGCGCTTCTTTAAAGCGGTAGAGCCGAAGTGGGACCTGAAAACCGACTGGCAGATCATCAGCGAAATCGCCACCCGGATGGGCTACAAGATGCACTACAACAACACCCAGGAAATCTGGGACGAGTTGCGTCATCTGTGTCCGGATTTCTACGGCGCCACCTACGAGAAAATGGGCGAGCTGGGCTACGTCATGTGGCCATGCCGCGATGAGTCCGACGCCGACCAGGGGACCTCTTATCTGTTTAAAGAGAAGTTCGATACCCCGAACGGTCTGGCGCAGTTCTTCACCTGCGACTGGGTCGCGCCGATTGACAAGCTCACCGACGAATACCCGATGGTGCTGTCGACGGTGCGCGAAGTCGGCCACTACTCGTGCCGTTCGATGACCGGCAACTGTGCGGCGCTGGCCGCGCTGGCGGATGAACCGGGCTATGCGCAGATCAATACCGCTGATGCCGAACGTCTGGGCATTGAGGATGAGGCGCTGGTGTGGGTGAACTCGCGTAAGGGCCGTATTATCACCCGCGCGCAGGTCAGCGATCGTCCGAATAAAGGGGCGGTCTATATGACCTACCAGTGGTGGATTGGCGCCTGTAACGAGCTGGTTTCCGAGAACCTGAGCCCGATAACCAAAACGCCGGAGTACAAGTACTGCGCCGTCAACGTTGAGCCGATTGCCGACCAGCGGGCCGCCGAGCAGTACGTAATTGACGAGTACAATAAGCTGAAAACCCGCCTGCGCGAAAGCGCGATGGGCTAATCGGGCCGCCTCCCCGGAGGCGGTGCTTCGCACCTGTCCGGGCTACACAATCCGTAGCCCGGGCAAGGCGCGTCAGCGCCGACCCCGGGGAAACAGACGGCACGATGGTTCGAGTAAAACGTTCATATCCCCCACTCGTTCCCGTCGTTTTCTTCTCCTTCACCTGCCTTTATACTGCTCGCTATGTCCTCTACCGATAATAAAAAATGAAATACCTCTATTTACTGCTGGTGATGGCAAGCGTCGCCGCAGGCGCCATGGAACCCGGCAGCCAGTACAAACCGCTGGCCGAAGCGGGCGACCCGCGCGCGCAGTACTACCTGGCCGACACTTACGTCAGCTTCGGCGATTTTCCGCAGGCTGAATACTGGGCGCAGAAAGCGGCAGACAAGGGCGACGGCGATGCGCTGGCGCTGCTGGCTCAGCTCAAAATCCGCAATCCGCAGCAGGCCGACTACCGCCAGGCGAAAGCGCTGGCGGAAAAATCGGTGCAGACCGGCAGCAGGGCGGGAGAAATAGTCCTCGCCCGGGTGCTGGTGAACCAGCAGGCCGGTACGCCGAACTATCCGCACGCCATCTCCCTGTTACAGCATGCCGCCCAGGATCCGGAAAGCGATTCAGCCGTCGACGCCCAGATGCTGCTGGGGCTTATCTACGCCAGCGGCGTTCATCCCCCGGAAGATGACGTAAAGGCGACGCAGTATTTTAAAGAGAGCTCTGCCCTCTCCCGCACCGGCTACGCTGAATACTGGGCCGGGATGCTTTTCCAGCAGGGAGAAAAAGGCTTTATCGAACCCAACAAGCAGAAAGCGCTGCACTGGCTCAACGTCAGCTGTCAGGAGGGGTTTGATACCGGCTGTGAAGAGTTCGACAGGATCAGTAAAAGATAAGAAAAAGCCCGGTGCGATGTCACCGGGCTTTCTGTTTTATTGCGCCGTTTTATCAAATTTTCCCAGCACTTCACGCTCGTACGCCAGCGCTTTTTTGCGGTCAAACTTGTGTTCCCATTTGGCGATAACCAGCACCGCCAGCGCGTTGCCCACCACGTTCAGCGCGGTACGCGCCATATCGAGGATACGGTCAACGCCGGCGATAAACGCCAGACCTTCCAGCGGAATGCCCACGCTGCCCAGCGTCGCCAGCAGCACCACGAAGGAGACGCCCGGTACGCCGGCAATCCCTTTCGACGTCACCATCAGCGTCAGCACAAGGGTAATTTCCTGCCAGATGGAGAGGTCGATACCGTACAGCTGGGCAATAAAGATCGCCGCAATGCTCTGATACAGCGTTGAGCCATCGAGGTTAAAGGAGTAGCCGGTCGGCACCACGAAGCTGGTGATTGACGCCGGCGCGCCATAGGCTTCCATCTTCTCAATAATCCGCGGCAGCACGCTCTCGGAGCTGGCGGTGGAGTAGGCCAGAATCAGCTCGTCCTTCAGGATGCGGATCAGGGTCCAGATGCTCAGCCCGCACACCCGCGCCACGATGCCTAATACCACCAGCGCGAAGAACAGAATGGCGAAATAAACCAGAATCACCAGCTTCGCCAGCGGCCACAGCGAGGCGAAGCCGAAGGTCGCCACGGTCACCGAAATCAGCGCGAACACGCCCACCGGCGCATAGCGCATGACCATGTGCGTCACTTTGAACATGGTTTCAGAAATAGAACGGAACACCGTTACCAGCGGTTCGCGATGGGTGGCGGGCAGCGAGGAGAGGCCCAGACCAAACAGCACCGAGAAGAAGATGATCGGCAGCATGTCGCCTTTCGCCATCGAGGCCACGATATTGGTCGGGACCAGCGAGAGGATCGTGCCCATCAGGCCATGCGCGTGGCTCTGCACTTCCGCCGTGGTGTTTTGATATTTCGAAATATCCACCGCCGCCAGCTGCGACATATCGATTCCGCTCCCCGGCTGGAAGACATTAGCCAGGGTAATCCCCAGCACGATCGCCACCGTGGTGATCACTTCAAAATAGATAATGGTCTTCGCGCCGATACGGCCCAGCTGCTTCGCATCGCCCACGCCCGCAATACCGACCACCAGGGTCGAGATGACGATCGGTACGACGATCATTTTAATCAGATGGATAAAGATATCGCCTGCCGGAGTCAGCAGGTTTGAGATTAACCAGTCACGGCTTTCGGCATGGTAATGCAGGTAACTGCCCAGAAGTATGCCCAGCACCAGAGCCAGCAAAATTTGCCAGGCCAGGCTGACTTTTGTTTTTTTCTTCACTACAGACTTCCTCGATGAAAAGCGCCATTCCGGGAGGTAATGGCACCCACTGAAAGGGGTATGAATTGTGTTGCGTTGCTTTATAGGGTTATTTAACGCGCAGTATCAGTATCATTTGCACGGCATGCTGCGCAAGTCTTTAAGAACAGCGGTTTACTCTGGTTTTATGCATAAACCCGCTAATATCCCCACCTTATGTTGCATAAGTATTTGTTATAAAAAATATTTAATATATTCATTTTCTATAAATTCACTTCAGAAATTATTTCATATCAAAGTTTCATTTGATTGCTTTTCATTCAATTTAATTATTGCGTGATCTGCCCCCCAAATAGCAAACAAAGCCGCCAAAGCCCCTACTATTAACGTTTATTTGACATATATTTAACAACCTACAGGAGAAAAAAAGCCATGAGCCAAATACATAAACACTCTATTCCCGCTAATATTGCGGAACGTTGCCTGATTAACCCGGAACAGTACCAGGCGCAGTATCAGCAGTCCGTCACCGAACCTGACGCCTTCTGGGGCGAGCAGGGCAAAATCCTTGACTGGATAAAACCCTATACGCGCGTGAAAAACACCTCGTTCGCGCCGGGCAATATTTCCATTAAGTGGTATGAAGACGGTACGCTGAACCTCGCCGCTAACTGCCTCGATCGCCATCTGGCGGAGCGCGGCGACCAGACGGCCATCATCTGGGAAGGCGACGATGCCAGCCAGAGCAAAAACATCACTTATCGCGAGCTACATCGCGATGTCTGCCGCTTTGCCAACGTCCTGCTCGATCTGGGCATTAAAAAGGGCGATGTCGTGGCTATCTATATGCCGATGGTGCCGGAAGCGGCGGTGGCCATGCTGGCCTGCGCGCGCATCGGCGCTATCCATTCGGTGATTTTCGGCGGCTTCTCGCCGGAGGCGGTCGCCGGCCGTATCATCGATTCCAACTCTCGCCTGGTGATCACCTCGGATGAAGGGCTGCGCGCCGGCCGCGCTATCCCGCTGAAGAAGAACGTCGACGACGCGCTAAAAAATCCGAACGTGAAGAGCATCGAAAACGTGGTGGTGTTCAAACGTACCGGCGGCAAAATCGACTGGCAGGAAGGCCGCGACCTGTGGTGGAGCGATCTGATCGAGAAAGCCAGCGCGGAACACCAGCCCGAAGAGATGAACGCCGAAGATCCGCTGTTTATCCTTTATACCTCCGGTTCGACCGGTAAGCCAAAAGGCGTGCTGCACACCACCGGCGGCTACCTGGTCTATGCGGCGTCAACCTTTAAATACGTGTTCGACTATCATCCGGGCGACATCTACTGGTGCACCGCCGACGTCGGTTGGGTCACCGGCCATAGCTACCTGCTCTACGGCCCGCTGGCCTGCGGCGCGACGACGCTGATGTTCGAAGGCGTACCGAACTGGCCGACCCCGGCGCGTATGTGCCAGGTGGTCGATAAGCATCAGGTCAACATTCTTTATACCGCCCCTACGGCGATCCGCGCGCTGATGGCGGAGGGCGATAAGGCCATCGAAGGCACCGACCGCTCTTCCCTGCGCATTCTCGGCTCCGTCGGCGAACCGATTAACCCGGAAGCCTGGGAGTGGTACTGGAAGAAGATCGGCAACGAGAAGTGCCCGGTGATGGACACCTGGTGGCAGACCGAAACCGGCGGCTTTATGATCACCCCGCTGCCCGGCGCTATCGAGCTGAAGGCCGGTTCCGCCACGCGTCCCTTCTTCGGCGTCCAGCCGGTGCTGGTGGATAACGAAGGCGCGCCGCTGGAAGGCGCGACCGAGGGGAACCTGGCGATCGCCGATTCCTGGCCGGGCCAGGCGCGCACGCTGTTTGGCGACCACGAACGCTTCGAACAAACCTACTTCTCCACCTTTAAAAATATGTACTTCAGCGGCGACGGCGCGCGCCGTGACGAAGATGGCTACTACTGGATCACCGGCCGCGTCGATGACGTGCTGAACGTTTCCGGCCACCGTCTGGGTACCGCCGAAATTGAATCGGCGCTGGTGTCGCATCCGAAAATCGCCGAAGCGGCGGTGGTCGGCATTCCGCATAACATCAAAGGCCAGGCCATCTACGCCTACGTGACCCTCAACCATGGCGAAGAGCCGACGCCGGAGCTCTACGCCGAGGTGCGCAACTGGGTACGTAAAGAGATTGGCCCGCTGGCGACGCCGGACGTGCTGCACTGGACCGATTCGTTACCGAAAACCCGTTCGGGCAAAATCATGCGCCGCATTCTGCGCAAAATTGCCGCGGGCGATACCAGTAACCTCGGCGATACCTCAACGCTTGCCGATCCTGGCGTGGTGGAAAAACTGCTCGAAGAGAAGCAGGCCATCGCTATGCCATCGTAAACCAACGATCCCCTACACCCTCTCCCCACCAGGGGAGAGGATATAATTACGACTCCCCAAGGATTTCAGGTAGCAGGAAAGCGGTAAACAGGCTGATTCCCGACAGTTAACTGCCGGGCGGATGAGTGTTGCCGACGACCGGTGCGTGAATGACGAAAGGGAACCTCTGGAGACGCTACGATGAACGAACAGATTTGTCAGCGGATAGAAAATAGTGCGCATTTTAAGGAGCTTGTTGCAGCCCGGCAAAGGTTTGCCGCCATCCTGTCACTGATTATGCTGGTGATTTATGTGGGCTTTATTCTGCTTATCGCCTTCGCCCCCGGCTGGCTGGGCACGCCGCTGCATGCGGGAACCAGCGTCACCCGGGGTATTCCGATTGGTATCGGCGTGATCGTTATCTCTTTCGTCTTAACCGGAATATACGTCTGGCGGGCAAATGGTGAATTTGATCGGCTGACGAAAAGCGTTCTCAGCGAGGTAAAAGCATCATGAAGAAAGTCCTGACGGCGCTCGCCGCCACGCTCCCGTTGACCGTCAATGCCGCGGATGCTCTCACCGGCGCGGTACAGCGCCAGCCGACCAACTGGCAGGCGATTATCATGTTCCTGATTTTCGTCGCCCTGACGCTCTATATCACCTGGTGGGCCTCAAAACGCGTACGTTCGCGCAGCGATTACTACACCGCGGGCGGCAATATCACCGGTTTCCAGAACGGGCTGGCGATTGCCGGCGATTTTATGTCGGCGGCCTCGTTCCTCGGCATTTCCGCGCTGGTTTACACCTCCGGCTACGATGGGCTGATCTACTCGCTCGGTTTCCTCGTCGGCTGGCCGATTATTCTGTTTCTTATCGCCGAACGCCTGCGTAACCTCGGCCGCTACACGTTTGCCGACGTAGCGTCCTATCGTCTAAAGCAGGGGCCGATCCGCACCCTCTCCGCCTGCGGTTCGCTGGTAGTGGTGGCGCTCTATTTGATAGCCCAGATGGTCGGCGCGGGTAAGCTTATCCAGCTGCTGTTCGGCCTCAACTACCACATTGCGGTGGTGCTGGTCGGCGTGCTGATGGTGCTTTACGTCCTCTTTGGCGGCATGCTCGCCACCACCTGGGTGCAGATTATCAAAGCCGTCCTGCTGCTGTTCGGCGCCAGCTTTATGGCCTTTATGGTGATGAAGCACGTCGGCTTCAGCTTCAATAATCTGTTCACCGAAGCGATGGCGGTCCACCCGAAAGGCTCGGCGATTATGAGCCCCGGCGGACTGGTGAAAGACCCGATATCGGCGCTATCGCTAGGCCTCGGGCTGATGTTCGGCACCGCGGGTCTGCCGCATATTCTGATGCGCTTCTTCACCGTGAGCGACGCCAAAGAAGCGCGTAAGAGCGTGTTCTACGCCACCGGCTTTATGGGCTACTTCTATATTCTGACCTTTATCATCGGCTTCGGCGCCATCATGCTGGTGGGGGCGAATCCGGCGTTCAAAGACGCGGCCGGTCAGCTTATCGGCGGTAACAATATGGCGGCGGTGCATCTGGCGGACGCGGTCGGCGGTAACCTGTTCCTCGGCTTTATCTCCGCCGTGGCCTTCGCCACTATTCTGGCGGTGGTCGCTGGCTTGACGCTGGCTGGCGCGTCGGCGGTCTCTCACGACCTGTATGCGAACGTGTTCCGTAAAGGGGCGACCGAGCGTCAGGAGCTGAAGGTGTCGAAGATTACCGTGCTGATCCTCGGCGTGGTGGCGATTCTGCTGGGCATCCTGTTCGAGAATCAGAACATCGCCTTTATGGTCGGCCTCGCGTTCTCCATCGCCGCCAGCTGTAACTTCCCGATTATCCTGCTGTCGATGTACTGGTCGAAGCTGACCACCCGCGGGGCGATGATTGGCGGCTGGCTGGGTCTGCTGACCGCGGTGATTCTGATGATCCTCGGCCCGACCATCTGGGTGCAGATCCTCGGTCACGAAAAGGCGATATTCCCGTATGAATATCCGGCGCTGTTCTCTATCGCCGTGGCCTTTATCGGTATCTGGTTCTTCTCCGCCACCGATAGCTCAGCGGAAGGCGCGCGCGAGCGCGAGCTGTTCCGCGCTCAGTTTATCCGTTCGCAGACCGGTATCGGCATCGAGAAAGGCCAGGCGCATTAATCATTGCCCGTTCCCCGGCCTGCCGGTCGGGGAATATTTTATTGGTAGATAAAGGTTATCGTTCCGCTCGCATTCGCGGTGCCTGGCGTCACGTTAGATCCGGTTTTGTAATAGTTCGCGGTAAACGTCAGGACGTTCGATGCCGCCGCCCCGCCGGGATTATCAGGATCGGTGAATATTGTATAGCTGGCCTCCGAGCCGGGGTTGGTCACAGTCGTTCTTTTCGATTCTGAAAATACCCTGTAGATTGCATTATTCACGATTAATGGTGTGTTATAAAGATTCAGCTGTACTCCAACGCCGGTCGCTACGTTTTCGCCGGACGTTAACGCAATAACGGTATGATCGGAATTATCACCCTCCGCTTCTGGCGCCGTAACGCGCATCGCCACGAATGTTCCCGGCTCACAGGTTAGGGTCAGCGTTTGCTGAGCTGAGCCAGCTTTGTTAGAAAGATTAAACTCACTTGTTTTCACTGAGCCCATTTGGAAATTCAGCGCGGTCGAATCAACCGAACACCCCATCGGGGTCAGCTGGATTTTTGTCGAGCCCGTCACGTGCAGCTGGGAAATAGCCATCGTTCCGTCAAGATCCAGAATAGAAACCGTGGAAATCGGATCGGCCAGCGTCAGCGTGCTGTTACTGGCAATAGCTCCCCCCGTTGCCACAAGCTGGACCTGGTACGTTGGCGCATAATATGTGCTTGCCTTGTCATCAAAAGATCCATTAGGTTTTCCCAGATACAAGTCTGCATCACCGATATGATGAACGCTGTAGTCAGCATTAAAATCATCGTTATCACCACCATATTCACCCGTGATATTGAGCCAGAATTTGACGCGAATACCGATACCCTGCACGGAGGTCGAGTAGATGTTATCCCCCACTAAGGTGCCCGCATTCCCCGAGCTCCATCCGAACAGTGCATATAACCAACCCCGACAATCCGTAATGGAGGTGGTTGGATGCGTTATCTGCCCTGAATCATAAAGGATGGTCCCCGCCGAGTAGCTACCAGCATTAACCAGTATCTGTGGAGGTAAATTAGTTAAAGCGATATCGCCCGAGTTTGCACCCGTTTGGCATGCCCAACTGTAAGCCGGTAATAAGCAGGCCAGCAGCAATAAAATTAACGTCTTCATAGTTCTTCCCTGGCGAAAATAGATCATTTATAGGCAACATTGAACGTGACCGTATAGGAGACACTGCCCGCCGTCACCCGACCATTCGGCGTATACATTCTTGCGATCATATTAAAAACATGTTCAGCGCCATCAGTGAAAAAATAGGTATAGCTATCACCTGGTCCCAGGTTTTTCTGGTCCACCGCGCTTTGCAACTGTAGCCACACGTCCTGAGCACTAGAAAAAAGCTCATTCATATATACATTGATATCGTTGCCAACAAATACAATACCGCTAAACATTAGCGTCACTGACGCCGTACCCGTTGAGCAATTATCAAAGGCGATTGAAACTATCTTAGCCGCGCTACTCGCGCCCGGTTTACCGCTCAAACTTTGATAGGAAACCGTTCCTAAATCGATAGCGCTGGAGGGTTTTACCGATACCTCACATACGGGCTCTTCAATCTTACCGGTGATATTGAAATTAACAGTACTATTGGCGTCATAAGCCCAGGCTGGCCTTACAAACATCAACGCAAGTCCGATAGTGATAATAAATACCCCGAACGATTTCATTAATCGCCCGCCATTATTTACCCTCATTAATTCCATTCTTAATTTATGTATCAAGGCAATCATCCAGTTATTCATCATCGGCAATCCGCTGCATAAAAAACGATATCATCAACCGATTTATTAGTGGATAAATCATAGTTAACATAGCATTGGCTATTTTTGCTATCACCCCACTTCACAAATAACCGGCCTTTTTCAGATAGCCCGGTCAGATAGGCCTGTCCGGAATCCCCTACGATAGTGCTGCGTTTTTCTTGAGGTTGCTGGCTTGCATCATCTAATGTAATAACGGCGCCAAAAGGGACCTCTTTATTATTAAAACGCAAAGTCATCATCGCTTTATAGCCAATCCAGGTATTATATTTAACTTTTACAATCGCATTGCGCGTCGGGACCACCGTTTTGGCAATATTATCGATTTCCGCTCCCGAGACCTGCTGTTCATCAAGAGAGAGATTATTTTCATGGTAGGGCCGTACGAAGGGTACAACGGCGTATCCGGCAGAGTCGGTCATCACGTTAGTCTGCCCGCGCACCGCAATATTGCTGACGCCAGGCGCTTCAACCAGCGCAACGCTTTCGCCCAGATAGCGTGACAGCGTTATTCCACTGGAATGGGCCAGCATCCCACCGCGTAGCGAGTAATTATAGTGGGCGCTATAGCTGTCATACCCGTATCCCGCGGTGGCTTCACCTTTTGAACCCTGATAGTTGAGATTGACGTTGCCGGAAGTCCTTTTAGCGCTGGCATTGTAACCCTCCTGCATATTCCAGTTCAGAGAACGGTCCGCAAAAGCCGAACCGCTTAAACCCAGGCTATGGGTCGTGTCGCCCATCCGGCTGCTGTTCATATTGTAGCTGGCCGAGATATCCGCACCAAAAGGCACGCTCACCGTGAGTGAAATAAGGTTATCGCTGATCTGAGAACTATCGCTATTCTGGCCTGAACTCTGGACATTTCGACTATAGGAATAGTTAATGAAATAGGAAATGCGGCCAATGGTATTGCTGTAGCTCACGCCCAACGACTCCATGCGTGAATTATCCCAATAAGATTCACTGACCAAAGAGAAGGAGAGTGAACCATACCCTGAGAGAGTCTGAGAGGCTGAAGCGTCAAAACGATCTTTAGTCCGCCCCGTTGATGAACAGCACCCGCTATGCGCATTCGACCTATCAATAAAATTTTGCAGAGAATAATAGCCATGGGTTGAATAACGATACCCGGCAACGGAGAAGTTGGTTCCCGTCTGCGGAATATCTTTGCTAAAGCGCACGCGATAAGATTGCCCTTCGCTGGATGACGTGTGATTCGACGTTGGCGTCTCTTTTATATCCGCCCGGGACTGGGACGCATCGAGGGAGAGCGCGCCGATCGTGCCCAGGTTAAGCCCGGCGCCCAGGATAACATTACTGTATTTGTTCTCCAGCTGCTGAAAACCGCTATACAGCGTGACGTTGCTCGATGCTCCCCAGGCAATGTTAGATTGCAGGAAGCTATATTCTTTTCCGCCGGAACTCCCCGAACGCGTTTTACCGCTGCTCAGGGCGTAATCTATCTGGCCCTCGCGCTGCAAAATCGCCAGCGAAGCAAAAGGCACCACAAAGCTCTGTTCACTGCCATCGGACTCTTTTACCGTCACATTCAGATCGCCCGCGCTCCCGGTTGGGTAAAGATCGTTTATTTCAAACGCGCCAGGGGGAACCGTTGTTTTATAAATGCTGTATCCGTTCTGATAGACCGTCACGTCGGCGGTGGTGCGGGCGATGCCTTTAATGACCGGCGCAAAACCATTCATGCTATCCGGCAGCATCTCTTTATCTGAGTTCAGCTGTAGCCCGGTGAAGCTAATACTGTCGAACACGCTTGATGACGTATAGGTCTGGCCCAGGATCAGCTGGCCTTTCAGGGCCTGGATATCACGTGAAATATAGCTGTAGACCGAGTCCCACTGGTTGCCGTCATCATTATGGTTGAGAGTACTGTAGTTCCGTAAACGCCACGGCCCGACGTTTAAACCCGGCTGCAGGCTCACAAACTGGCTGGACGTCGCTTCGCCGCCGTGCCGCGGATCGGTCTTTTGCCCGGAGAGATTATAGTTAAGTAGCCCCGCGGTAATACCCTGTTGCCACCGGCTTTCAGGGACATATCCCCGCGGATGATGCATCACCGCGACCTGAGGCACGTTAAAATCAACGCGCTGTTGTGAAAGTAATACCGTGGTTCCCCATCCAGGGATTGCGGATAGTCGGGCACAGCGGGAACCCGCGACCGTGAGCTCGGGATAATTTTCCGTTTTGATTGACCACGCTTTCAGATGCGCGACGCTGATACAGGGTGAAGAAGCGTCACGATCTTCACTCTGTTGCGTGAAGCTGATTGATTCGGAAGCAATAAATTCGTCGTTAATATAAACATCAAGGTTATATTCGCCCGGCGGGACGGTTTCCTGGGAAATATAGCTCAGGTCGACGGCCGTTGTACCGGTTTCATTGACCTCCAGCAGGTGAGGATTGAAATACTCACCTGCGATAGCGGGTAACGGAATAGTGATAAAGCAGGAAATAATGGCAACGTAGCCACGTTTCAACAGGAATGTAAAATTCTGTCCAACGTTATTGAATGATGGCGGTATATTTTGGTCCCGGCATTCCATAGTCATTGATCACGCTCCATGTGATTTTCTTTTTCCCTGGTGAAGATGTGTTTGCTACCGGTATTTTTATGGTTGAAAAAGGCGCAACAAACCATGCTTCAGGAACTGACTTACCATTAACCGTAATATCAGAAAAGTTCATATATAATGGCGAGGGGTTTTTAACTTTAATATCTCTGCCTTCAGCAGACCACTGCAGTTTTTCGGCAAACTTTTCCGGTATGGCATTTTTTAATGCCGCTGGTCGAAAAATAAGTTTAATCCGCGAGTTAATGGCAAACTGCACCATGTTTTTGTCCGGCGCGCTATCCATAGCGGGAATACCTTTAATATTCAGCCAAAACATCGACTCTCGCTCTTCGGGCAGCGGTTTACCTGAGCGGAGGATTCGGACAAACCCTTGTTCGCCGGCCTTCAGGCGAAACAGCGGAGGGGTGGTAATAAAGGAATCTTTTGCTGGTGATGCCTCATCCACAACCGCGATCCAGGACTGTACGATATTTGTCACGTTATCCTTATTTTGCACAGAGACCGTCGCCGCCTTTTGGGTACCATCGAATATGACTCGCGTGCCCCCCACCACCACGCTGGCCTGTGCGACAGACATGCAGGAAAAAAAACAGATTAAGTAAGCTAATTTTTTCATGGTAGAGTCCAGGAAGGGAAAGCGGCGAGCTTTCCCTTTTGTCGGTTTATATGACGCTAAATTAATAGTAGGTAACGTTGTAAGTCACGGTTGTCTGCACCGCCCCTTTGGTGGGAGCATCCGCGCCAGATTTAGCCAGTTTGACGGTAAAAGGAATGGTCGCGGTGCCGGAGGTAATATCGACGTCAGCACCTTCCGTATTGTTCTTCAGCAGGGCACCCTTGTTGTCAAAAATCGCCACCGCAACGCCGGTAGCGGGTGAGTCTGTCGCCTGGTTCCTGAAGTAATCGCTATTCGTCGTGTCCGCTTCGCCACCAAACGTCACTTTGGCCACACTGGTACCGCCGTCTGTAGTCTTAGGGCATCCGGTTAAAGTGAAAGAAAAACTCTTCGCCGCACCGTAGATATTCGCATCCAGATCGGCTACCGATGAGGTCCCCATATCAATGGACGAAACGCCATTATCGATAGTGGCTGTACAGGTAGTGTCGGAGACCTTACCCTTAAAAGTAATGGTATTCGCGGCCTGAGACAGATTAACCAGAGAGCAGCCGGCAGATAAGGCTAATATTTTGGCAAGAGTTTTGGTACTGAAGTTCATTGGTATTCCCCTTTTTATTAAGATTAACAATCAATCCATCAATTGTTTTATGGCGTCTATTAGAGAATGAAGCCAGACATCAGCTAAAACTATAAGCCGATAATGTGCATGGGGAGTGAGTAACCTGCATTTAATATTACTAACCTATAAATACAAGAGCTTTAGTTCCACATGAATCCATTCAATAATAAAAGCTCACGTCAATAAGGTATCTAAAATCGAGACTATTCTCAATAACCATATGTGAATCATCTCAAATGAATAATAACTTTGAACCAATCAATACAAAATATATATTATAAATAACCAAATAAAATCATAGCGTTAAACATTAAACTTATTCATAAAAAATATCATTTCACATATTCACATTCTTCATTAATATCAAAAAAACCTCAAATTGAAACATTTAATTACAATTTAAGAGGGGGGCAAACAAGGATAAAACCTATGATACCATCGGATTATCTTACAAATACGAATATTTAATTAACCGTTCATCTCGATAAGATGAAATGACTATTCATATGAGTATAAATAGTCGTGAGATATGGAAAAGTACCTTAGCGAGTATGCGTTGATTAATTAAAAAGGGGTTCAGAACATGGCCCATCTCACCAGCGGCGCGGCCAGCACCATCACCACTCCGGATAGCATCATCACCAGGCTGGCGACCACGCCCTCCTGAGGGCCAAGCTCGTAGGATCGTGCGGTACCGGCGCCGTGCGATGCGGCACCCAATCCGGCCCCTTTTGCCATACCTTCGCGAATAGAAAGACGCAGAAACAGTACATCCCCTACCGCCATCCCGAATACCCCGGTGACCACGACAAACAGAGCGACTAAATCTGGCTGGCCGCCCAGTGGTTTGGCTGCCGCCAGCGCAAAGGGGGTGGTAACGGAGCGTACCGCCAGGCTGCGCTGGATCTCATCAGGCAAGGTAAATAATCGCGCCAGCCACACCGAACTGGTCACCGCGACAACCGAGGCGGTAGTGACGCCAGCCGTCAGCGACATCCAGTGGCGCTTAATAATCGCCAGGTTGTCGTATACCGGCACGGCAAAGGCGATCGTCGCCGGGCCCAGCAGCCACAGCAGCCAGTGCGTCTCCCCCATATAGCGTTGATAAGAGATATGGCCGAATACCAGCATCATGACCAACAGGATCGGGGTGAAAACCAGCGGCATCAGCGGCAGTTTATGGAAGCGGCGATAAAGCCGCTTGTTGGCAAAATAGAGTCCCAGCGTGACAAGAAGGCACAGGAGGCTCAGCTGAAAATCACTCATGTTTCATCCTGCTGACTTCATAGCGATACACTTTATCAACCACCCATACCGTGGCGCCCAACACCATCGTAGTGCTCAAGCCAATCACCAGAAAGATACGCCAGCCATCAACCATCAGCAGCTGCGCGTAGTTGACGACCGCCACCACCGCCGGTACGAAAAACAGCAGCATCTCCGCCAGCAGCCAGCGGGCTCCGGCGCGTACCCAGTTTAAAGGAATGACCCGGCAGACGATCAGCGCCAGCATCATCAGCATGCCCACCAGATTCGCCGGAAGCGGCAGGTGCAGCCAGTTAACTAAATATTCAGCGCAGACGAACAGTCCGGCGTAGATCAGGACCTGAACCGGTACCTGAAGACGTTGCATAACGAAGGGCGTCACGCGAGCTGGCGCAAAGGCCATGAGCGGTATTCCTGAAAAAGAAGACAGGCGTGCAGTATAGAGAGCCGCCCGGCGCGGCAGAAATGAATTAAAATCATCACAGGTATAGTCTCAGGGAATAATTATGGATATCCGAACGCTGCGTTATTTTGTCGAAGTGGTTCGCCAGCAAAGCTTTACCCGCGCGGCGGAGAAACTGTTCGTCACGCAGCCCACCATCAGCAAGATGCTTAAAAACCTTGAAGATGAGCTGAACTGCACGCTGCTGATCCGCGACGGTCGCCGGCTGCTGCTGACCGATACCGGACGCGTGGTTTTCGAGCGCGGGCAGGCCATCCTTGGCGAATTTCACCAGCTGGAGTCGGAGCTGAGCGATATTAATCATCTGCACAAAGGCGTACTGCGTCTCGGGATCCCACCGATGGTCGGCATGTTGATGGCCAAGCCGATTAGCCGCTTTCGCCAGCGCTATGCGGGTATCGAGTTGAAAATCTCCGAGTTTGGCGGATTGACCGTGCAGCAGGCGGTCAGCAACGGCGAACTGGATTTAGCCATGACGGCACTTCCGGTTGATGAGGCCAGCGGCCTGACGACGCTATCTCTGTTCAGCCATCCGCTCTGCGTACTGACGCCGAGAACGGCACAATGGGAGGGCCTCAGGTCATTGTCGCCGCAGGCGCTCGCCGGGCATCCGCTGGTGATTTACAACGAGGATTTCGCCCTCAGCCAGCAGCTGATGCGGCTGTTTGCTCAGCATGATGTTAAGCCGCGCATCGCCGTGCGCAGCGGACAGTGGGATTTTCTGGCCGCCATGGTCCAGGCGGGGATTGGCATCGCGATTTTGCCGGAGCCGATTTGCCAGCGCCTCGACCCGCAGAGCTTTTGCTGGATGCCGTTGCAGAGCGATCTGCGCTGGGAGCTGGGGATGATTTGGCGGGAAGGCGTTTATCTGTCGCACAGCGCACGAGCGTGGCTGGAGTGCAGTAAGGCGTTCTGGCTGAAGTAAGTCCCCGGGTCGCGGCGTCAACGCCTGACCCGGGGAACAGGTACGGTGTTACTGATCTTCGATAAGCAGCGCTTCCAGCAGATCGAGGTCGTGCAGCAGCTTCTGCAGCGTCTCGTTGCTGATCTGCCGGGTGGCGCGCAGGTGGTACAGCTCACCGCGTTCGGAACGCAGCGCCGCCAGGCGGAACCGGCGTTCGAGGCTCTCCTCCAGCATCGACGTTTCAACATCGTTGCGGCCATCGACGCGACGACGCAGGTTACCAATCACCCGCGAACTGACCTCGGTCAGCAGCTGATTATCAATATTCTCTTTGGTATCCGCAGCCAGACGCTCTTCCATTTTCTGAATCGCGACAATCGCCACATCCGCCGTAGCGGCCCGCGCCAGACGCTCCTCTTTGCGCTGCTGGACATGGTCGGTCGACTCGATATGGCGCAGCAGAATCGGCAGCACAATCACGCCGACGAACAGTGAGAACAGAATCACCCCGGCGGCGAGGAACACCAGCTCATAGCGCGCCGGGAAGACGTTGCCGTCCGGTAGCAGCAGAGGAATAGACAGTACGCCGGCAAGGGTAATCGCCCCGCGAACGCCGGCGACGGAGGAGATCAGCAGCTCGCGCGTGGTCCAGGAGCCGAACTCCATCGGTTTCTTTTTCAGGAAACGCTGGCTCAGTTTGCGCATCGTCCACAGCCAGCCAAAACGCACCAGCATCAGGGCGGCATAAATCAGAATGATATCGGTAAACAGCATCCAGGTTTCGACGTTGGGATCCGCTTCTGCGGCCACCAGCGAGCTGGAAAGAATGTCCGGCAGCTGCAGGCCCAACAGCAGGAAGACCATGCCGTTAAACACGAACTCCAGCATCGCCCAGGTGCTGTTGGCGCGCAGGCGCATCGCCAGCGGCGCGCTGCGCATCACCCCGGAACGCGTAATGGTCATCCCCGCGGCGACCGCCGCCAGGATCCCGGAAAAGCCGATATGCTCCGCGATCAGATAAGAGGCGAACGGCAGCAGGAACAGCAGCACAATTTGCGTTGCCGGTTCATCGCCGCCCCAACGGCTGAGGAAGCGCATC
The DNA here is from genome assembly GCF_033843325.1 of Klebsiella sp. JN_Kp126. Classification (NCBI taxonomy): domain Bacteria; kingdom Pseudomonadati; phylum Pseudomonadota; class Gammaproteobacteria; order Enterobacterales; family Enterobacteriaceae; genus Klebsiella; species Klebsiella sp. JN_Kp126. The sequence goes on from NZ_JAWXQV010000056.1 coordinate 206,076, forward strand.
GAGCGCCCGTACAGCCAGCTGACCACAAAGCCCGCGAGAATACCGCCGACCGCCACCTTGAAGAACTCCACCGTCGCGCCGCCGACGGTAAAGACCATGGTGCCCATCGCCACCGCAACGGCGAACTTCAGGGAGACCAGGCCGGAGGCATCGTTCATCAGCGCTTCGCCCTGCAAAATGCCCATTATTTTTTTCGGAATGCGCCCTTCGCCGACAATTCCCGACAGCGCCACGGCATCCGTTGGCGACAGAACCGCCGCCAGAGCAAAAGCCGGAATCAGCGGAATACCCGGCACGATCCAGTAGATGAGGTAGCCAATACCGACCACCGTTACCACCACCAGCGCCAGCGCCAGACCGAAAATTTCCCGTCCATGCTCTATGAACTCACGGGTTGGCGTCTTCCAGCCATCGGCAAAAAGCAGCGGCGGAATGAACAGAACCAGAAAGAGTTCGGGGTCGAATTCAACGTGCAATCCGAAGGTAGGCCAGGCCAACAGCGCGCCGATGCCAATTTGGATTAAGGGGAGTGGAACCTGAAAGGGCAGTACGCGTGTAACCACCCCGGAGAGAGAGACCACGAGGGTCATGATGAGTATGGTAAAGAATATTTCCATGTGTTCCCTGTTTGCTGCGTGTCTTTTTTTTACATCTGAGGCGTCATGTCTCGGCATAATACGCTACTCAGATTAACGCAAAAGGAAACAGGATGTGGCTTAAAAATTAAACGGGCGGCCAAAGCCGCCCGTTGTTAGCAGGAAAAGTTAAATCGCCCAACCGCCGGCGTAGAAGATAACCAGCGCCGCGGCGATGATCACCGTACCCAGGTTTAGCTTACGCCATTCGCCGGACACCAGACGACCGATCACCAGCGACGCAAAGCCGATCATGATGCCGGTCACGATGTTGCAGGTCAGCACGATAAAGACCGCGGTAATCAGGCCCGCCATCGCGTCGACGAAATCGTTGAAATCGATTTTCGCCACGTTGCTCAGCATCAGCAGGCCGACGTACATCAGCGCCGGCGCGGTGGCATAAGCCGGCACCAGATACGAGAGCGGAGAGAGGAACAGGATCAGCAGGAACAGCACGCCGACGGTCACTGCCGTCAGGCCGGTTTTGCCGCCCGCCGCCGTACCGGCAGCGGATTCGATATACACCGCCGCCGGCGCCGCCCCGACCAGGCCGGAGAAGACGCTGCTCAGGGAGTCGGTGGTCAGCGCTTTGCCGCCGTTAATAATCTGCCCGTCTTTATCCAGCAGGTTCGCCTGGCCGGCCACCGCGCGGATGGTTCCGGTGGCGTCAAACACCGCGGTCATCACCAGCGCAAGCACGCTTGGCAGAACCACCGGGTTCAGCGCGCCCACGATATCCAGGCTACCGATCAGCGAGTTGCCTTTATCGTCGCTCAGCGACGGCATGGCGAAGATACCGGAGAAGTGAACGTTAGGATCGAAGATCAGGCCGATAATCGAGACGCCGATAATCGTCAGCAGGATACCGCCCGGCACTTTCAGTTTTTCGAGGCCGATAATCACCGCCAGCCCGACCAGCGACATAATCACCGGGAAGCTATCAAAATTACCCAGCGCCACCGGCAGACCATCCAGCGGATTTTTGATAACCAGGCCCACGCCGTTGGCGGCAATCAGCAGCAGGAACAGACCGATACCAATCCCCGTACCGTGCGCCACGCCCTGCGGCAGGTTACGCAGGATCCAGCTACGAATGCCGGTCGCGGAGATCACGGTGAACAGGACCCCCATCAGGAACACCGCGCCCAGCGCGACCGGAATGCTGATCTGTTGACCCAGTACCAGGCTAAAGGCGGTAAACGCGGTCAGGGAGATGGCGCAGCCAATCGCCAGCGGCAGGTTCGCCCACAGCCCCATCACCAGCGAGCCGACGCCGGCAACCAGACAGGTGGAAACAAATACCGCAGCCGGTGGAAAACCCGCTTTGCCGAGCATACCCGGCACCACGATGACGGAGTAAACCATCGCCAGGAAGGTGGTAAGACCGGCAACGATTTCCTGACGCACGGTACTGCCGCGAGCAGAAATTTTAAACCAGGCGTCCAATGAACCGCCGGTACGCGCTGAAGGCGTAGACATAGAAAACTTCCCCTGAGAATTTTTATCGTTCGTCCGAATGCGTGGTGGACCATCCACTGCCAGCTAAACGCGATCTCCTTGTGCTACATCGCAGCGCCAGGGGCCGCGAAAAAGCAAACGTTTAACTCCGCGCATACAGTACGGTGTGAAGAATGACTTTGCTCCCCTCTGTCAGCAGAGGAAATGATGAGCAAAATAAAAAGGCAAACGATTATCCAGCCTTTAGACGGGCCTTTTCAACTGAAGTTTGTCGTATTTCGCTAAATTTCGCTTATGACGTTCAGGAAATAACCAGCCGATGCGCAAACGTTATCGTCCATGCGCAATCCGGTAACATTTTTGTATTGCGCTGATAGCAATTTTCCCCGGTCATCGGCTTTAGTAATAGTTTATTCGCCGGGTAAGGTGAACGGCCCCCCGCGCTCAACCGCTTTTTGCCAGGCCGGGCGCTGCTCCACGCGCTGAACCCACTGCGTCAGATGGGGTAAATTCTCCACGCCGCCGCGCGCCAGCAGCGCCATCGCGGGAAAGCTCATCTGAATATCGGCCATACTCAGCTCAGCGCCGGCAAACCAGCGCTGGCGGGAAAGGTGCGCTTCAATAAAGCGGGCATGGGTGTCCACCTGGCGGTTAAGCCAGGCCTTCTGTACCCCCTTGCCCAACGCATTACCCAGCGTGCGCATACCAAACGGCACCGGCGGTTTGCCCAGGCTGGCAAACACCAGCTTCATCAGCAGCAGGGGCATCAGCGACCCCTCGGCGTAGTGCAGCCAAAAGCGATATTGCAGCTTATCTTCCACCGACTCAGGTTTTAAGCGCCGGGCGCTATCATAGGTTTCCTGTAAATATTCCAGAATGGCGCCGGACTCCGCCAGAATGTGGCCGTTATCCTCAACCACCGGCGATTTACCCAGCGGATGAACGCTTTTTAATTCCGCCGGTGCGAGCATATCCTTGCCACGCTGATAAGAGACAACCTGATAAGGCAGCTGCAGCTCTTCCAGCGCCCATAACACGCGCTGCGATCGTGACTGATTGAGATGATGTACCGTTAACATGGGCCTCTCCCGCTGTTTGTTCAAATTAACTATAGGAACAGGCGGCGGATGCCGGGAATTTTTCGGCAAACTGAAGAGGCAAATTCAGAGAAAAGAGCCACACTTAAATTGTCGGCGCAAACCGGAACCTCCATCAAAGATTGCGCAATACTGAGGTGAGCCGACGTCGGGGGAAACCCTCCTGCGTACCAGCGGGATAGTGCGAAAGACCAAGACCGGAAAACAACTAAAGCGCCCTGTTGTGGCGCTTTAGTTTTTTAGTCATCCTCCAGCAATCGCGCGCCGGTCCCCTCTTCACCCAGCTTATCGCCCGGGTTGCGTAACGGGCAGTCGCGACGCGACAGACAGCCGCAGCCGATACAGCCATCAAGCTGATCGCGCAGCGCGGTCAGGGTATGAATGCGCCGGTCCAGCTCCTCCCGCCACTGGGACGACAGCATCTTCCACTCTTTGGCGCTGAGGTTATGCCCTTCCGGCAGTACGCCGAACGCGTCGCCGATGGTCGCCAGCGGAATACCAATTCGTTGCGCAATCTTAATGATCGCCACCGCGCGCAGGACGTCGCGCCGGTAGCGCCGCTGATTGCCCGCGTTGCGCTGGCTGTGGATCAGCCCTTTACTTTCATAAAAGTGCAGCGCGGAGACGGCCACGCCGGTTCGTTTTGCCACTTCGCCGGGCGTCAGCAGCATTTTGATGCGGGGTGATTTCTTTTCCATAAAGCGCTTTACCTCAAGTTAACTTTAGGAATTATACTCGCCCGCAGACAAAACGACGAATCGAGAATTGAGAGAGGCCGCTTTATGTCCCATCAGGATATTATCCAAACGCTTATTGAATGGATTGATGAACATATCGATCAACCACTTAACATTGATATAGTCGCCAGAAAATCGGGATACTCGAAATGGTATCTGCAGCGGATGTTCCGCGCCGTGATGCATCAAACGCTGGGCGATTACATTCGCCAGCGCCGCCTGCTGCTCGCCGCGGAAGCGCTAAGAACCACCCAGCGCCCTATTTTTGATATCGCGATGGATCTCGGCTACGTGTCGCAGCAAACCTTCTCGCGGGTATTCCGTCGCGAATTTGACCGAACGCCGACCGCCTATCGCCATCAAATTTCTGCCTGATAGTGCGGCTGATAGGGGCTGAGGCAGGTGCGCTCATTCGCCAGCCACAGCATGAACTCCTGCGGCGGCATCGCTTTCGCAAAGTGCCACCCCTGACAGTACTGCACGCCGCGTTGCTGGAGCCAGGCTACCTGCTCTGCCGTTTCGACGCCTTCAGCCACGATTTTTAAATGCAGGCTGTTTGCCATCTGGATAATATGCTCGGCAATCAGGTGGCTGGTGGTATTGCTCGTCAGCATGTCGACAAAAGATTTATCAATCTTCAGAACGTCGACGTTGAGCGCATGAAGATTGTGCAGGTTGGAGTAGCCGGTGCCGAAATCATCGATGGCGATTTCATATCCCGCATCGCGGAACGCCTGGATCACCGGCGTCGTTTTCGCCACGTCGATAAACCCGCGTTCGGTCACTTCGATTTTGATTTGTTCCGCCTTGACCGCGTAGCGCTGGATCTTCTCGTTGATGTGCTCAATCAAGCGTGCGGAATGGAAATCGGAAGCGGAGAGGTTAATCGCCACGTACAGATGCGGCTGCCGCGCCAGAAACTCGCCCAGGTCGGAAAATACCTCATCGATGACATAGTCGGTGACCTGGGCGATCATCCCTTCATTTTCCGCCATCGGAATGAACTCCGCCGGACTCATCACCGGCCCATCAAAGCCTGGCCAGCGCAATAATGCTTCGGTACCGACGCAGCGGTTATTTTTAATATCGATAACCGGTTGATAGTGAAGGCACAGCTGACGACGGTTTAACGCGCGCTGCAGCATCTTCCGCGGAGAGTGGTACTGCTGACGGGTGCGCGACCACACCAGCAGGAGCAATACGCTGCAAATCAGCCCCAGCGGTAGCGTCAGGGTCACCTGATTATAAAAATTCTGATAATAGCTGACGCGCGAAGTGGACATAATGACGGCTATCGGGCGAACGGTGGAATGGGCGATGGTATAAACGCGGCCATCCTGGTGAAATAAAGACGCTTCAGCGCGAATCAGGCGATGCAGCTCATCGGGGTCGGCATTCTTGCTGACGGAAAAAAACTGGTGGGTTTTGGTATCAAAAACGCCCCAGGCAAGGTCGCGGTCGCTGGTGATCAACGCGCTGTATGAGAGCGGATTAACCACCACCACATAGTTGCCGCGCTGCATATAGTTCATCGCATAGCCAGGGTAGAAAGGGGTCTCGCGGTAGTAGTAAATCGCGACATCCGGCTTTTTGGTATAGGTTGCGGCCGGAATTTGCCACCCCGTCTGGCGGCGAACCGAAGTGGAGCAGAAGAAATGGGTGCCGTTGGCGTAGATTAAATCGTCGATATAGAGCAGGCCGCGAACAATACCGAGCAAATATTGCTGATGCTGTGGTGAACATATCGCTCCCTGATACAAGCGGGCTTTATCGCGCGCTTCGTCGGCTTCACGAATCACCATCTCCGTTTTTTGCAGCGCCAGTCGAGAAAACAGCCTCAGCTGATCGGCGGTTTCCGCTTTGGCGCGAATTTGCGCAAACCACAACGCCAGCAGCACCGGCAGCAGAATGACCAGCACGATGCCAAATATTCTCAACGCCTTATGCGGCGCGCTATGATTCATTTCCGCTTTTTATCCATGCGATACGCCTTAATCAAGGTGAACAGCCCCGATGACTCTGCTTACTGTGATATGAACGGAGCATCTCAGCAACCCACGCTTTGACGTAAAAACCTCATGACGATGAATTATGAATAATACTGGCTTATAGAACCACTGGAGAAACATTCTCAACATAATGAGATTAGCTCCACTATGTCATTCGGTTTATCCGTATAATTAGCCAGAATAAGTAATAAAATCCGCAGAACATAAACCTTATTAAAAAACCAAAACCGCCGATAATCCCTTATAATCAGCCTTCACATTGCAAGAAAGCCCCGCGCCCTCCTTATTAACCCTGCTATTTACATGGCTAATAAGCGCAAGAAAACACCATTTTTGGCTGGTGAATAAAAGAACAAGTGTGATATAGTTCACATTAGCTGATGAAACAAAAACGTTGTTTCATTACGATCTTGTTTGCCTGAAGATAGCCAGAGCGCCGTTCCATCGTCAGTCTCATCCGGTTGTCAAAGGCTCCCAAATTTCGTTGAGGATAGGTTGATGGCTTCCATTACTACCAGTGTCGTGCTTTTGCGCTGGCCACTCGTGAGCGCAGTGCTGATGTTTCTGGCCAGCTCGTTGAACATTCAGCTACGTAAAAGCGATTATGCCGGTTTAGCGGTGATTTGTAGCTGTATGGGCCTGGCCGCAGCCTGCTGGTTCGCCACCGGTCTGTTAGGCATTACGCTGCTGGACGTGGCGAAAATCTGGGGCAATATCAAGGACGTGATGATTGAAGTCATGAGCCAGACTCCGCCCGAATGGCCGATGATGATGACCTGATGTCGGCCCACCTTATCCGGGCGCCGATGTCGCTGACCGGACCACCAGACGGCGGTGAACCGGTTGCCCGGACAGGTGCACAGCACCGCCACCCGCGATTTCCTCCTCTGCGACAGCCTAAACCCATCACCGATATACACCGCAGCGATGACACCATTATGGTCTGGTTATAACGCTTCCGCTGGCCGACGGACGACTGCCCAATAGCCCGCGTGGAAAGTTGTTCGGGCAGCGTTTTATTGCGCAGTGCGCCTGGTAAGAACAGGCGTTTGCCGTCGTGGCGGTAGATTGATACGGACAAGAAGGCCGCTCCCGCAGTTTCTCCCACTGGGCTTCATCGTATCGCGTGATGTTATAAACCTTTACCGCATGATATTGCTCGTTAATTAACACGCTGGACGAGTAGAGCTTCATCGACTCTCCCGGCAGTAATAAAATGTCGGCTTCATACCAAAGAATAAACTTTAAAAACCGCAGGCTGGAAATCGAAGAAAAAGCCACGCCGGAATACGGGCAGACAAGCGTATTATGAATAGTCCATTTCATTTTTTATCCTTGCTGGCATTGCTGATAAATGACTCTATATAGTGATAGCATCCATGATAGCTAACCGCAAGGTTATCGATTAATAATGTGATATCAGACAATACTCAATACCACCCGTACTCAATAAGGCTTACCTTAAATATAGCATTCTAATAATGAATGGTTAACCATAATAGCCAGAAGCGCGCCCCGCAGGAATATACATAAATAAGAATATACTGACAATTAATTACAGGCTACCCACAGCGGTAGCCTGCGGTACTATTTTTAGCATTTACCACAAAGAACCGAGCTCTCCTTCAAATAATAAGCAGCAGGATTACCAGGTTTTACCAATATTAAACTGGAACTGCTCGGCTTTATCACCATCGTATTTTTTAAAGGGTTCGGCCCAGGAGAACACCAGCGGGCCCAGTGGCGACATCCACTGCACCGCAATCCCGGCAGACATCCGGATATGTGACGGATCGCCATAGTCCGGGATCCCGGCCGCCAGCGTCTGGCCGGTATTTTGCCAGGAGGTGCTCCATACCGTACCGGCGTCGAGGAATAGCGACGTTCGCAGGCTGTCGGCATATTTGTCATTCACAAACGGCGTCGGCACAATAAACTCGCTGTTCAGCACCGCCATCGCGTTACCGCCAACCGCATCGGATGATGAGTCCAGCGGACAGGTGCTGTAGCTGCTTTCAGAACCATTACAACGATAATAAGCCGCTTTTGGGCCAATCGTATTCGACGAAAAACCGCGAACCGACGACGATCCGCCGGCATAAAAGTTATCGTAAAACGGCACCGATTTGCCGTTCAGCCCATCGGCATAGCCCGCGCGCAGGTGCTCCATCCATACCCAGCTTTTGCTCTCGGCCAGCGGCATATATTGGGTGGTATCGAAAGTCACTTTGTAATAGCTGTTATCCGAACCGGGTACGGTGACCTTGGCGGTCAGGCTGCTTTTATTCCCAGCCCGCGGGAAGAAACCGCGATCGAGGTTGTTATAGCTCCAGCCAACGCTGGCAAAATAGTCATTGGCGCTATAGGTCGCACCGCTGTCGCCGTCTTTGGTGACGACGTCAGGATAGATGCCCCGTGAGTTAAGATAGCTCCAGGTGGTGAGCTCCGGCTCCATATTGGTCAGGCGGTTATGGACATAGTCCAGGCCAAGGTTGAGGGCGTTATTCTCGCTAATCGGGAATCCCAGCGTACTGCCAACGCCGTAGCTTTGCTGGTTGTAGCTTCCGGAATCGGCATCCGAGGCGTCGTAGCTGTTGTAGAAAATTTTGCCGCCGAGGCTGACGCCATCCACGGTGAAGTAAGGGTTCGTCGCTCCCAGCTCAATATAGGACTGGTAGCTGTTGCGCGTGCCGTTGAAGCTGACGCTATTGCCGGTCCCCAGCCAGTTATCCTGAGTGACGCCGAGCTGGTAGCTCACGCCGCTGTCGGTACCAAAGCCCAGACCAACGTTAAAGGAGCCGGTATTGCGCTCCTTCACCTTATAGACCACGTCCACCCGATCCTGGCTACCGCTTACCGGAACGATCTGCTTGTCGACGGTTTCAAAAAATCCGGTACGATCCAGCCGCGTTTTCCCCTGCTCGACTTTCTCGTCATTCAGCCACGCGCCTTCCATCTGGCGCATTTCGCGACGCAGCACCGCATCGCGGGAAGTATCGTTACCCTCAAAGCGAATCTGACGAACCGAATAACGGCGTCCGGCATTGACGTTAATATGCAAAACGACGCTTTTTTTCGTCTCATCAATATCCGGCGCGGTATTAACCTGCGGCCAGGCATAGCCGTATTTTCCCAGCAGCGTCTTAATGCTGTTCTCAGCCGCCGTGATTTCCGCGCCGCTGTACCATTTCCCCGCTAAAGGCTTCACCAGCGCTTCAATTTCCTGGTTATGCTGCGCCATATCGCCGGTCACGACCGTACTGGCCACGTTATAACGATCGCCTTCGGTAAGATTGATCGTGATATACAGCGATTTTTTATCCGGAGTAATACTGACCTGACTGGAGTTAATGGTAAAACGCGCGTAGCCGCGATCGAGATAATAGCTACGGATGGTCTCAAGATCCGCCGCCATTTTTTGCTTTTGGTATTTCTTATCGCCAATCACGTTCCACCACGGAACGCTGTCGCGAAGCTGCAGCTGGTCCAGCAATGTTTCTGCGCTAAAGGCCTGGTTGCCAATAATATTAATTTGCGCAATTTTTGCCGATACCCCCTCCTGAAAGACAAAGGTTAAATCAACGCGATTACGCGGTAGCGGCGTGACGACAGCATGGACCTGAGCGCTATATTTCCCGACGCTGTAATAGAAATCCTGGAGCCCCTTTTCTATTTTCGTGAGCGCATTGCGATCCAGCGCGCTGCCTTCTTCAATACCGCTGGCGGCCAGATTCTCTTTGAGAGCATCATCCTTAACGGATTTATTCCCGGAAAAGCTGATTTTAGCGATGGTTGGCCGCTCTGTGACCTGCACCACCAGCGTGCTGCCATCGCGCAGGATCTGCACGTTCTCAAAGTTGCCGCTGGCGTACAGGGCGCGGACCGAATCACTGATATCCTCGTTAGAAACCTCTTCTCCCGTATGAACAGGCATGCTCAGTAGCGCAGCGCCAACGGTAACGCGCTGTAGCCCTTCGAAACGAATGTCATCTACCGTATAGGCGGTTGATGCGTAAAGCGTTAAAGGGGAAATCAATAGACCGGCGATGAGACTCGTTTTTTTTAGCATGGAGGTGTCGTCTAAAAGATATTTGGCAATAGCAGATACCTGCTGGGAATAATGCAGTTCATTGCGCCAGACAGATTCTGACGCCGTTTTAAATAACCTGAACGAGGCGCAGAATTGCACGCAATTATGACGAGAAAATGGAGAAAAAATGGATATATGAGAATGGTGAAAAAATTATTTTCTAATGGAACTTTCCTTCTCCCACCCAGTCAGATAAGCATTTCCTGACAACATTAAAATTCAACATCTTTTGTTTTTTAATTAAAAAAACAAAAAGCCCCCTTTCTCATTGATTGAAAGGGGGAAAAAGATCTTGTTAGGAATGATGCTCTCTGGGATAAACCAGGAACAGCCACAAACTAACCTATAACCCCGTAGATAAAATGAAGAGACAGTGAATAAATTATGCAGCCAGATTGCCATTATAATGAAATGAGTAGATATCATGCCACGAAATGAAATTCAGCGTTCAGTGCTTAGCGAGCTGGTGCAATGGATAAAAAACAATCTTGAAAAGAAGCTCACCATGCGGGCGCTGAGCCTCTTTTCCGGCTATTCTGAATGGCATCTTTTTCGCCTGTTTCGTCACTATTTTAATATGTCGCCAATGGCCTATATTCGCCAACAGCGGATGCAATTAGCCCTTGATTTATTAAAGGTTAAACCGGCTTTTCGCATCGTTGATATTTGTATTATGGCGGGCTATGAAGATATCAGCGCCTTTAACCGTACCTTTAAAAGATACTATGCGATTACGCCTGGCCAGTTTCGCAAAATCCTGTGTATCTCCGGATAGGGGATCCCCCTCCTCTGCATTGCTGCGGTTGGGAATGGAAGGGGGAAGAGGAACACAACGTTAGAATGGAAATGGCAGGATGCCACCGTTAATCGTTTCCGGGATCAAGCAGACCCGATCAACAGGAAACAGTGTAAGCTGCTAAGTTGAGTTAATTGTGTAGAAGCCGTGGAGATTTTGTCATCATTTATATCTCCGGCCTTTTTCCCCGACATAAAAAATAAAAAGCCGGAATAGTTCACTATCCCGGCGGGTGTTTGAGTAGATAATCAGAAGTGCGTATTCACGCTGACATAAAACGTCCGACCCGATTCATTGTAGGTCTCCGCGCCCGCGCCATACAGATAGGCGCCGGTCGTCGAATTCCCCGTGGTCTGCGCGTTACCGGCGCGGTAGTGGCGAATATCGAACAGGTTATCCACGCCGCTGGTCAGGCTCAGGTTTTTATTCACATCCCAGGTCGCGCTGAGCCCGACGATGCTGTACGGGCTCACTTCATTCAGCTCGCTGCCGGATACCGCCTCGCCCTTATAGTTGAAGCGCTTAGGTTTTTGCCGACCATACCAGGTGAAAGTACTCTGCAGCGAAAGATCGTCGCGTACCTGCCAGCTGACGGTCGAATTAAGGGTGAACTGCGGGATCACCGACAGGCGATCGCCGGTGGTCTTGTTCTTACTCTGCAGCATCCACGTCAGGTTGTTGCTCCAGTTGACCGTTTCGCTTACCGGCAGGTTTAATGAGCCTTCCAGCCCTTCAACCAGCGCCTTCGGTACGTTTTCCCATTGATAAATATTGGTCGTGCCGTTGCTGGCCGTTCCCACCGCCGAGTAGCCCGATTCAATCTTGTTATGATAGTCGTTACGGAACCAGGTCAGCCCCGCCTGATAGCCGTTGTGCTTATACTCAAGGCCAATCTCTTTATTAACGCTGGTTTCCGCCTTCAGATCGCTGTTCCCCATCAGGTAACAGGCTGAGCTGCTGGCATAGCAGCCCTGGCCGTTGCTGTAGAGAATATAGTTCGGGTTGAGCTGATAAAGGTTTGGCGCTTTATAGGCGCGGGCGATGCCCAGCTTCAGCGTCCAGTCATCCGACAGCCCCTGCGAGAGGTTCAGCGATGGGCTCCAGTTATTGCCAACGATGCTGTGATGGTCGAAGCGCAGAGCCGGCGTCAGCATAGTGCTCTCGGTCAGCGCGATATTATCTTCGGTAAACAGCGAGAAAATCTCGGCGCTGGAATAGGGGCTACGCCCGGTTGCCGAGATACCGTCAATGGAGCCATAAGAGAGCGACTGGGTGGTCGATACGCCATCTTTCATCCGCTGCTGGTTCCACTCGGTACCCAGCGTCAGATTCTGCTCGAATCCCAGGGTAAACGGAATATTCACCTCGCTGTGCAGCAGCACATCCGACAGGTCGATATCGGAGAATTCGCTGCTGGAGAAGATCCCCTCCGTTCCCCCCGCCAGACCCTCGTTCATACGCGAGTTACGGGTGTGCTCATACTGCGCGTAAGTATTGCTGGTCACGCCGTTATCCCAGCCGCCGGTCCACGTGACGCCATAAGTCTGACGATAGAGGCGGTTGGTCTCTTTACCGTACATACTTTTCACCAGCGTGCTGGTATTGGTATTCTGGGTATCGCCTGCATACAGGTTGCCCTGGCGGCTGTAGCCGGTTTCAAACTCCAGCGCCTGCATCGGCGCAAATTCCCAGCGCAGCTTACCGTGGATATCTTTATTCACTACGCCTTCGCGTCCAGCCGGATACGATCCCGCATAGCTACCGGTTCGCGCCGCTTCGTGACCGGAATTAATATCCTGGGCATCGGCCTGCGTTTTGCTCAGATTTCCCCATAAATTAAAGCTGACCTCATCCGATAGCGGGCCATTGAGGCTGAAGTTTGTCCGCTTCGTCGCGCCCTCTTTACGGTGCTGAGGTGCGTTCATATAGGTATTCCATGATCCATGCCATTCGCTGGTGGCCGGTTTGGTGACGATATTTACCACCCCGCCCATCGCGCCATTACCGTAGCGGGCCGCCGCAGGGCCGCGAATCACGTCGATATGGTCGATCATTTCCGCCGGTACCCAGCTGGTATCACCTCGCGTATCTCGATCGCCGCGCCAGCCATAGCGCACGGAATTACGGCTGGTCACCGGTTTACCATCCACCAGAATCAGGGTGTTCTCTGGCCCCATGCCGCGAATATCGACCTGACGGTTATTACCGCGCTGGCCGCTGGTGGAGTTGCCGGTGAGGTTGACGCCGGGCTGGGTACGAATCAGCTCAGAGACATCGCGCGCGGGCGGATGTTTACGGATCTCCTCAGCGGTGATGGTCGATACGCCGGGCGCTTGCAGCGTCTGCGCCGCCGCGGTGACCACCATGGTTTCGTCATCATTTGCCGTAGCCGTTTCTGATTTCTTCGTATCGTCTGGCGTGTTGCTGTCAGCGGCCTGCGCCGGCAGCATCCCTCCCCAGATGGCCATCGGGATCAGCACGGCCAGCGAGTAGTGTGAATCGTATTTCATGGAATATGCCCTGTTTTTCTTTTTAGCCGTCGGGGCACGCCTTCTTCATCCGCCAGATAAACACCGGTCATGTCTTCCATGCCTGGCGTAACATCTCTTTTTTTGGCGTAGTCAGGCCCTCCCGTTTAAATAGGGATAGCAATAAATAATGAGCGACCAAAATAGATTTATTACTCTGGCAAAAATGAAGAAATAAACGCACCGCGCTATTCTTTGATAGCATTCGCCGAACAGCAGTAATAGGAGTATTGTGCCACACAACGTTATTAGAAATGAGATTTATTATCAAGTGGATAATTATGCATCACAGCAATAATTTTAAATAATTCAATAAAAACAAAAAGATGAAATGATTACTTACGTTTACTCCTTATTTGCACTTTAAATAATCAAAATATATCCACACTAAAAAAACACAATCTGAGCATATTCTCTCCATAATTACCGATATTTATTTCTTTATTATTTCACTATAAATACTGAGCCTGTTAATTAATAAAATAGCTGATTAACCGACCGACATTCTCGATCGCCGGGCATGCTAACGGCCAGAAATTGACTAAAATAAGAAAATCCTCCTGCGGAGCACCGCGCCATGAATACGTCGTCGTTCTATCGATACCTTGTCGGCGGACTTGCATGCCTTGCCGCCCTGCTATGCTTCACATCCGTTTACGCCGCCACAGAGAATAAACTGTCAGAGCCCGAGGAGCGCGAGGCCCTGGAAGTCAACGTTGACGATATGCTGCAGCCATGGAAGGGAGATTTACCGGGTATGCTCGACCGGCGAACCATTCGCGTATTAACCACCTTCAGCAAAACCTTTTTCTTTATTAACAAAGGGACGCAGCGCGGCGCCACTCACGATATTTTTATGGAGTTTGAGCGAAGCCTCAATCAAAGCCTGACGAAGGAGAAAAAGCTCAAACATCGTCATCTTAAGGTCCGTATCATCTTTGTTCCGGTTGCCCGCGACCAGCTCATCAGCGCGCTTAACGCTGGTAAGGGGGATATTATCGCCGCCAACCTGACGATTACCCCCGCTCGCCAGCAGGAGATGACCTTTACCGCGCCAATCTACTCTCACGTTCAGGAGCTGCTTCTTTCCGGCCCCGGCTCGCCCAAAGTGGAAAATCTGCAGCAGCTTTCCGGTAAAACGGTCTTTGTGCGTACCTCATCGAGCTATTACGAGAGCCTGGTCGCGCTCAACGCGCGCTTTGCCCAGCAATCGCTGCCCCCCATCACCATCGAACCGGCGCCCGAAGCGCTGGAGGATGAAGATCTGATAGAGATGCTTAACGCGGGCCTGATTCCATTGACCGTCGTCGACCGCCACAAGGCTCTGTTCTGGAAACAGGTTTTCCCCAACATTCAGGTTCATCAGAACATCATTCTGCGCAAGGAAGGCAATATCGGCTGGGCGGTACGCAACAATAGCCCGCAGCTGCTGGCCTTGCTTAATGAATTCATCAACAAGAATCGTCAGGGCAGCAAGCTGGGTAATACGATTCTGCTGCGCTACCTGAAGGATGCCAGGTACGTTAAAAACGCGGCGGCGCAAAAAGAGCGGCGTAAATTTCTGACCATGGTGGAGATCTTCCGCAAATATGGCGATCGCTACGATGTTGACTGGCTGCTGATGGCCGCGCAGGGCTATCAGGAGTCGCGGCTAAATCAGTCGGTGCGTAGCCACGTCGGCGCAATTGGCGTTATGCAGGTAATGCCGAGCACCGGCAAGGAGCTGAAGGTCGGCGATATTAAGCAGCTCGACCCCAACATTCATGCCGGGGTGAAATATATGCGCTGGATGATAGACCGCTACTATGGCGATGAACCGATGACCCAGCTTGATAAGGCGCTGTTCTCATTCGCTTCTTATAACGCGGGCCCCGCGCGCATCGCCCGGCTGCGGGCGGATACCAAAAAGCGCGGTTTTGATCCGAACGTCTGGTTTGGCAACGTGGAGTATCTGGCCGCCGAGAAGATCGGCTCCGAGACCGTAAGCTATGTCAGCAATATCTATAAGTATTACATCGCTTACCGGCTGATCGTGGATGAAATAGCGCGTAAACAGCAGGCGACGACGGCCTCCAAAAATCAGGTCGTGCCGACAGTGGGGATGCCTGCCGCACCTGCCACACCTGCCGCACCTGCCACACCTGCCACACCTGCCACACCTGCCGCACCTGCCACACCTGCCACACAGTGAAATAGCGCAGATGGCCTGGGTGACAAAATAGAAAAAGCCCCGAACAGGGGCTTTTTCAGAGATAACTTTACGACGCTAACGCTTCGTTAGAACGGAATATCGTCATCAAAGTCCATCGGCGGCTCATTGGAAGGGGCAGCCGGCGCCTGCTGCTGCGGACGAGACTGCGCGCCGCCGCTGAACTGGTTTCCGCCCTGCGGCTGCTGAGGCTGGCCCCAACCGCCCTGCTGCTGACCACCGCCTGCCGGGGCGCCCGCGCCCTGCTGACGACCGCCGAGCATTTGCATCGTGCCGCCAACGTTAACGACAACCTCGGTGGTGTATTTTTCCTGACCGGATTGGTCAGTCCATTTACGGGTACGCAGCTGGCCTTCAATATAGACCTGAGAACCTTTACGCAGATACTCGCCGGCCACTTCCGCCAGTTTGCCGAACAGCACAACGCGGTGCCATTCGGTCTGCTCTTTCATCTCACCGGTCGCTTTATCACGCCAGGATTCGGAAGTAGCCAGCGTAATGTTGGCAACTGCGCCACCACTCGGCATGTAGCGTACTTCCGGGTCCTGGCCCAGATTACCGACGAGAATCACCTTGTTTACGCCTCTGCTGGCCATGTTTGTGTCTCCTGAATGCGTTTCTTAATAGTGTAAACGCGCGAGTGTACCATTTCCAGGTACTATGTTGATAGCTGGGAAGTAGGTTCCAGATAACTCTCGCGGTGCGACATTTTTACACATCCCACCGGAAAATGCATTCCAATACTGTATATTCAAACAGGTTAAATTGTGTCATAATTAGCCGTTTCTGCCGTTTGTCCTTCTAACAAACCAGGCAATCCGCGTATCTACCGGGAAAGGTGAATGGATAAGATCGAAGTTCGGGGCGCCCGCACCCACAATCTCAAAAATATCAACCTCGTCATCCCGCGCGACAAACTCATTGTCGTCACCGGGCTTTCGGGTTCAGGCAAATCCTCACTGGCTTTCGACACGTTGTATGCCGAAGGGCAGCGTCGCTACGTTGAGTCGCTCTCCGCCTACGCGCGGCAGTTCCTGTCGCTGATGGAGAAGCCCGACGTAGACCATATTGAAGGGCTGTCGCCGGCGATTTCCATTGAACAGAAATCAACGTCCCACAACCCCCGTTCAACGGTAGGCACCATTACCGAAATTCACGACTACCTGCGTCTGCTGTACGCGCGCGTCGGCGAGCCGCGCTGCCCGGATCACGACGTCCCGCTGGCGGCGCAAACCGTGAGCCAGATGGTCGATAACGTGCTCTCCCAGCCAGAAGGCCAGCGCCTGATGCTGCTGGCACCGATCATTAAAGAGCGCAAAGGCGAGCATAACAAAACGCTGGAAAACCTCGCCGGGCAGGGCTACATCCGCGCGAGGATCGACGGCGAGGTCTGCGATCTCTCCGATCCGCCGAAGCTGGAGCTGCAGAAGAAACACACCATTGAAGTGGTGATTGACCGCTTTAAGGTGCGCGACGATCTTAGCACGCGCCTGGCCGAGTCTTTTGAAACCGCGCTGGAGCTGTCGGGCGGCACCGCCATCGTCGCCAATATGGACGATCCGAAAGCCGAAGAGCTGCTGTTTTCCGCCAACTTCGCCTGCCCGATTTGCGGCTACAGCATGCGCGAACTGGAACCGCGCCTGTTCTCCTTCAACAACCCGGCTGGCGCTTGCCCGACCTGCGATGGTCTCGGCGTCCAGCAGTATTTCGATCCGGAACGCGTCATTCAGAACCCAGAGCTGTCGCTGGCTGGCGGGGCGATTCGCGGCTGGGATCGGCGCAATTTTTACTACTTCCAGATGCTGAAGTCGCTGGCGGAACATTATGAATTCGATGTGGAAGCGCCCTGGGGCACGCTGAATAGCAGCGTACAAAAAGTGGTTCTGTACGGCTCAGGCAAAGAGAATATTGAATTCAAATATATGAACGATCGCGGCGATACCTCGGTGCGCCGCCATCCGTTCGAAGGCGTGCTGCATAATATGGAGCGCCGTTATAAAGAGACGGAATCCAGCGCAGTACGTGAAGAGTTAGCGAAATTCATCAGCAACCGTCCCTGCACCAGCTGTGAAGGGACCCGCCTGAAGCGCGAAGCGCGGCACGTGTTTGTGGAGAATACCCCGCTGCCGACCATCTCGGATATGAGCATCGGCCACGCGATGGACTTCTTCAACAACCTGAAGCTCTCCGGCCAGCGTGCGCAAATTGCTGAAAAAGTACTGAAAGAGATTGGCGATCGCCTGAAATTCCTCGTCAACGTCGGTCTGAACTACCTGACGCTCTCCCGTTCGGCGGAAACCCTCTCCGGCGGCGAAGCGCAGCGTATCCGCCTCGCCAGCCAGATCGGCGCAGGCCTGGTCGGCGTCATGTACGTACTGGATGAGCCCTCTATCGGCCTGCACCAGCGCGATAACGAACGCCTGCTGGGCACGCTGATCCACCTGCGAAACCTCGGCAACACCGTGATTGTCGTTGAGCACGATGAAGACGCCATTCGCGCCGCCGACCACGTTATCGATATCGGTCCAGGGGCTGGGGTACACGGCGGTCAGGTCGTGGCTGAAGGCAAGCTGGAAGATATTATGGCGGTGCCGGAATCGCTGACCGGCCAGTTCATGAGCGGCAAGCGTAAAATCGAAGTGCCGAAACAGCGCGTACCCGCCAATCCGGAGAAAGTACTGAAGCTGTCCGGCGCGCGCGGCAACAACCTGAAAGACGTGACGCTGACGCTGCCGGTGGGCCTCTTCACCTGTATCACCGGCGTTTCCGGGTCGGGTAAATCCACGCTGATCAACGACACGCTGTTCCCGATTGCCCAGCGTCAGCTCAACGGCGCCACCATCGCGGAACCGGCACCTTACCGCGACGTGCAGGGGCTGGAACATTTCGACAAAGTGATCGATATCGACCAGAGCCCAATCGGCCGTACGCCGCGTTCTAACCCCGCAACCTACACCGGCGTCTTTACGCCGGTCCGTGAACTGTTTGCCGGCGTACCTGAATCACGTTCGCGTGGCTACACGCCCGGCCGCTTCAGTTTTAACGTGCGCGGCGGCCGCTGTGAAGCCTGCCAGGGCGATGGCGTGATCAAAGTCGAGATGCACTTCCTGCCGGATATCTACGTACCGTGCGACCAGTGCAAAGGCAAACGCTATAACCGCGAAACGCTGGAGATTAAGTACAAAGGCAAAACGATTCATGAAGTGCTGGATATGACCATTGAAGAAGCGCGTGAGTTCTTCGATGCGGTTCCGGCTCTGGCGCGTAAGCTGCAAACGCTGATGGACGTCGGTCTGACCTATATTCGCCTTGGTCAGTCGGCTACCACGCTCTCCGGCGGCGAGGCCCAGCGCGTCAAGCTGGCGCGCGAGCTGTCCAAACGCGGTACCGGGCAAACGCTGTATATCCTTGATGAACCGACCACCGGTCTGCACTTTGCCGATATTCAGCAGCTGCTGGAGGTTCTGCACCAGCTGCGCGACCAGGGGAATACCATCGTGGTGATTGAGCACAACCTGGATGTCATCAAGACGGCTGACTGGATCGTTGACCTTGGGCCGGAAGGCGGAAGCGGCGGCGGAGAGATTCTCGTTTCCGGTACGCCGGAAACGGTCGCCGAGTGCGAGGCCTCCTATACGGCTCGCTTCCTCAAGCCCATGCTGAAGTAATCTCATCTGCCTCTTCCCGTCCCGGGAAGAGGCCTCATTTCCTCTCATTTTCTCCCGCTGATATTTTGTGATTTGCGGCCGGACGGCATCTGTCATCAGATAGCACCACCGCCATCAATTGCAGGATGCATCATGTACTTAAAGCACGGACTTTATCGATTTACGCTCGTCGCGGCGTTATTCGCGCTGACCGCCTGCAGCTGGATAGATGGCTATAGCAGCACGGCTCATCAGCAGCTGCTGATGCTGGAACAGCTTCATCTGCAGTTCATCAGCGACGCGGCGGCAGCGCCACTCGACCAACGCTTGCTCAGTTACGAGGATCGCCAGATTCGCCCGCTATTCAGCCTGGCGTTAAGCGATAGCGATGCGCTACGGCAGAGTAATCTTCACGTGCTGGAGAAAAATTATCAGCGGCTGTACCGGCGCGTCGTCCCCCAGGAGAGAGCGCTGACGCCTTTCGAGGCCGGAATTCTGGCGCAACAGACGGAAAAACTTTACCAGCAGGCCATCAACGGCGAACAACAGCGTTCAGGGAGATAAGCATGTCCACCATAGAAGAGTTAAGCGCCCAGCTGGCCGGCGCCGGCGTGAATACGGCAGAGTGGTTGCAGCTTATGCACGCGATTGTAAATGATGAAGACAGCGACATTCGCGACGCCGGGATGCTCACGCTTCAGGCGTTACAGGAGAAAGCGCGCGGCTGGTTAAGTCAGGACGACCTCATTCTGCTCCTGCAAGGGCAGCGCGATATTGCCAGCATTCGCGCCAACAACGAACAGATCGCCATGCAGGCGCATCTGCAGTCCACGCTGCTTCGTCTGTTTGATGTGACCCTGCTGGCGCTGCTGGGCAGAATTTAGCGCTATGGCAACAGCTTACGCTTAGCCTCGGAAAGCGAATCAAGCGCCTGCTGGTAGGAAGCATCCACCAGATAGTAAATTTGCGAATCAGGCAGGGAGCCGTCAAGAAACACCGTACTCCAGTGGGCTTTATTGAGATGTTTGCTGGGGCGAACATCGCGATGCTGCTGCCTCAACAGTTCCGCAAGCTCAGGGCTGGTCTTTAACGATACCGCTGGCCGGTTGTCCTCAACCTCTTTTACCATCGCAAACAGGACGTCCACCGCTTTGATCTGCGTCGCTTTCCAGTCGCTATGTACGCTTTGTTCGGCGCCCGGCTTTGCCATGCAGTACTGCAATAAATCCGAAATTGTCATTTTTTATTCCCCCATCAGCGTCGCGATGATATGGCGCGATCCGCCATGAATACGATGCTCCCCGAGCCAGATCCCCTGCCAGGTCCCCAGCCTGACGCTGCCATCCCGTACGGGCAGCATCAGCGATACGCCCAGCATCGACGACTTAATGTGCGAGGGCATGTCATCAGGACCTTCATAATCGTGTTCATACGGCGCGTTATCCGGTACGGCGTGCAGAAAATGCTGCTCCATATCGAAGCGAACGGTCGGATCGCAGTTTTCGTTTAGCGTCAGGGAAGCAGATGTATGCTGGAGCAGCAAATGCAGCAGGCCAGTTTTCACCCGCGATATTTCGCGGATTTGCCCGAGAATTTCATCAGTGATCAGATGGAAGCCCCGTGCTTTCGGGCCTAACGTCAGGGTTTGCTGATGCCACATAAACCACTCCTTTTACTAATGAACCTTCCTAAGTGTGCAGCAATAAGCGAAAAGGTAAAACCTTTGGCACGCTATTTTGCACAAAAAAACGGCAGCGTGCCGGCTACCGTTTTAGCGATTGATGATTAAGCCGGCGGGCAGCTTAATATTCTGAATTCACAATGACCTCTTCACCCTGAGCGCCCGCCATCGGCAGCGGCTTATAGGAAGAGTTTGAGGCCCGCAAGATACGGATCCCGCGCGCGCCCACCTCGCGGGCAGCGGAGATATCGTTATCTGAATCGCCGTAGAAAACTTTGATCCCTTTCTCCTGCAGCCACTGCGTTTTGGTGTTCTGGCCAGGTTTATCGCCGGCAAAAATAACCGGGTTCATATTCGCCGCCGGGATGAGAAAATCATCCTGCAGGGTTTTTGATACCGTTTCGGTTTTGGTCTGGCTACGGCCGGTAACGAAATAGATGCTATCGCCGCGCTTTACGTGCATCGCAATCAGCTGGCGCGCCACCTCTTTCGGCATGCTGAATTCATCCCAGCCGTTGTTCATTTTTTCCCAGAACTCCGGATTTTTCAGGTAATCATCGCTGCCGGGGGAATAGGTTTTCTGCCCGCGCCAGAAGCCCGGGCTGGAGAACAGGACGGTATCATCAATATCAAAACCGACGGCCATCGGCTGGCGTCCCAGCAGGCTATTTTCAATCTGGGCGACGGAAACCCAATGGATCGGCGCCTGTTCGGCGAGTTTCGCCATATTGGTGCCCGTCCACAGCGGCTGCGGTGTGGAGGCGCGAGCAACGACGGAGCTATTTAGCGTGAACAGTAAGCAGACGGCCCCAAAGGCCAGGGTGATCTTGCGCATATTTTTCCCTAAATAATCGAATCGTTATAATTTTCAATAATGTGTACGCTTATTAATGCACCCAGACCTTACCCCCCGCGAAGGCGGATAGGAAGGTTTTTCTGCTCTGATGTCATATAAAAAGAGAATGATCACACTTCGGGAAGCGAATTGCCCGCGTCATGATTTGGCGCGGGCAAAAGGTCAGGAAGAACTTATATTACCGCAGCAAACGCCTGCGCTACGCGGCGCACGTTTCCTGCATTCAGCCCCGCGACGCACATGCGGCCGCTGGCAATCAGATAGACGCCAAACTCATCGCGCAGGCGGTCAACCTGGGCCGCGCTGAAACCGGTATAGCTAAACATGCCGCGCTGCTTGAGCAGATAGTCAAAATCACCGCCCGGAACCGTCTCTTTCAGCACATCAACCAGCTCCTGACGCATGGCCAGAATACGGGTGCGCATCCCTTCCACTTCCGCCAGCCATGAGGCTTTCAGCGCGCTGTCGCCCAACACCGCCGCAACCACCTGCGCGCCAAAGTTCGGCGGGCTGGAGTAGTTGCGACGTACGGTCGCTTTTAATTGCCCCAGTACGCGCCCCGCGGTTTCAGTATCTTCACAGACGATCGACAGCCCGCCAACGCGCTCACCGTACAGGGAGAAGATTTTCGAGAACGAGTTGCTGACCAGCATAGGCATCCCGGCGTTCGCTATAGCGCGGATAGCGTAGGCATCCTCTTCCATACCTGCGCCAAAGCCCTGGTAGGCGATGTCGAGGAAAGGAATCAAATTACGCGCTTTCAGCACCTCAACCACTTGATCCCACTGAGCGTTGGTAAGATCGGCTCCCGTTGGGTTATGGCAGCAGGGATGCAGCAGCACGATATCGCGTTCCGGTAGCGTATTGAGTTTTTCAAGGAAAGCAGCGAAACGCACGCCATTGGTTTTATCATCAAACCAAGGGTAAGTACTTACTTCGAATCCAGCCCCTTCAAATATAGCGATGTGGTTTTCCCACGTCGGGTCGCTGACCCATACGCGCGAGCCCGGGAAGTAGCGTTTCAGGAAGTCAGCGCCGACTTTCAGGGCTCCGGAGCCGCCCAGCGTCTGAATAGAGGCCACGCGATGCTGCGCCAGTACCGAATGATCGCCCCCGAACAGCAGCGACGCAATCGCGTGGCGATAGGTGTTCAGCCCTTCCATCGGTAAATAGATTGAGGCGCCGTGCGGCTGGGCGTTAAGACGTGCTTCCGCTTCGGCAACCGCCTTCAGCTGCGGAATGATGCCGTCTTCGTTGTAATAAAGACCGATGCTGAGATTTACTTTGTCACTACGCGGATCGTCTTTAAAACGCTCCATCAGGGAGAGAATGGGGTCGCCAGCGTAGGCGTCAACTTTCTGAAACACGCGATGTTTCTCCAGGTTTACATGGGCTCGTTATAACACAATAAACTGGATGTGAAAGAAGGTCGAGGGGATGTTGGCGGATAAAACAGAACGGGCTGGATTTGACGCAACAACGTGAACGCCCATCCCGGATGGCGGCTTAAACCGCCTTATCCGGGCTACCGGCCCGTAGCCGGTAGCGGCCCCGTAGCCCCGGTAAGGCGTCAGCCGCCACCGGGGGAAAGCGCGCTGGCTGACATTAATCCACGTACTTCATGGATACCCGTGAAGTCAGGCGCGTAATAAGTTCGTAAGCACTTACTTTTGTAATTTCGGCAATCCGCTCGACGGGGAGGCCTTCGCCCCACAGCACGACCGCGTCGCCAGCGTGGTCCTGTGCTTCAGGCCCGAGATCGACGCAAATCATATCCATCGCTACGCGTCCGACAATCGGCACTTCACGGCCGTTAACCAGTACCGGCGTGCCTGACGGCGCGGCGCGCGGATAGCCGTCACCGTAGCCCATCGCCACAACGCCTAAACGCGTATCACGCTCGCTGACCCAGGTTCCGCCGTAGCCCACCGGCTCGCCGGCTTTATGCTCGCGGACCGCGATCAGGCTGGAGGTCAGAGACATCACCGGCTGGCAGCCAAAATCCGCGCCGGTGGATCCACCGTCAAGCGGCGATACGCCGTAGAGAATAATCCCCGGACGCGCCCAGTCGAAGTGCGACTGCGGCCATAGCAATATACCGCCGGATGCGGCGATTGAGCGCAGCCCCGGTTTCCCTTCCGTGAAGGTGGTAAAGATATCCAGCTGACGTTCGGTCGCGCCGCACTCAGGCTCATCCGCACGGGCAAAATGGCTCACGATATTGACCGGCTGGCGGACGTTTTTACACTGGCTCAGGCGCTGATAAAAGGCTTCGGCCTGTTCGGGCAGAACGCCTAATCGATGCATCCCGGTGTCCAGCTTCATCCATACGGTTACCGGCTCGGGTAAATCCGCTTCCTCCAGCGCAGCCAGCTGCTCCGGGCTGTGTACCGCCGTGTGCAGGCGCTGGGCGGAGATCACCGGCAGGTCGGCGGCCTCAAAGAATCCCTCCAGCAGCAGAATCGGCTGGGCGATACCGCCCGCGCGCAGGCGCAGGGCTTCTTCAAGACGGGCGACGCCAAAAGCATCGGCGTCCGGGAGCGTTCGCGCGGTCTCAAGAAGACCGTGTCCGTAGGCGTTCGCTTTCACCACCGCAACCAGTTTGCTGGCGGGCGCCAGTTCACGCAGACGTTGCAGGTTGTGTCGCAGAGCGCGGCGGTTAATGACTACAGTTGCCGCTTGCATTTGAATTCCTTAATAAAAGAATCTCCTAAATCCTTCGTGTTGCAGGAAGGCGACAAGCCTGAGAATCCCCGGGAGCTTAGTAAACTAAGTGACCGGGGTGAACAGGCGTAGTCAACGCACCTGCGGCATGAAGGATGACGGAGATTTATTCGTCGTCGTATTGTGGCCCAGCATAATTATCAAAACGCGACCACTGACCGTTAAACGTCAGGCGCACCGTCCCGATAGGGCCGTTACGCTGTTTACCAATAATAATTTCAGCGATGCCTTTTAAATCACTGTTTTCGTGATAAACCTCATCACGGTAGATAAACATGATTAAGTCGGCGTCCTGCTCGATGGAGCCGGACTCACGCAGGTCGGAGTTGACCGGGCGCTTATCCGCACGCTGTTCCAGCGAGCGGTTAAGCTGCGACAGCGCCACCACCGGCACCTGTAGCTCCTTCGCCAGCGCCTTGAGCGAGCGGGAAATTTCGGCGATTTCCAGCGTACGGTTATCGGAGAGCGACGGCACGCGCATCAGCTGCAGGTAGTCGATCATAATAAGACCGATGCCGCCGTGCTCGCGGGCGATGCGCCGCGCGCGGGAGCGCACTTCGGTTGGCGTCAGGCCGGAGGAGTCATCAATATAGATGTTACGTTTTTCCAGCAGAATTCCCATGGTGCCGGAAATGCGCGCCCAATCTTCATCATCCAGCTGGCCGGTACGAATGCGGGTCTGGTCAACGCGCGACAGCGATGCCAGAGAACGCATCATAATCTGCTCCGAGGGCATCTCGAGACTGAAGATGAGTACCGGCTTATCCTGCAGCATCGCCGCGTTTTCCACGAGGTTCATCGCAAAAGTCGTCTTACCCATTGACGGACGCGCGGCGACGATAATCAGGTCCGACGGCTGAAGACCGGCGGTTTTTTTATTGAGATCGTCATAGCCGGTATTCACCCCGGTGACGCCGTCATGCGGCTGTTGGAACAGCTGTTCAATACGCGCCACGGTAGCGTCGAGCACGTCGGCGATATTCTTCGGCCCCTCGTCTTTATTCGCGCGGCTTTCGGCAATTTTAAACACCCGGGATTCGGCGAGGTCGAGCAGATCTTCGCTGGTGCGGCCCTGGGGATCGAAACCGGCCTCGGCGATTTCATTCGCCACGGAGATCATTTCGCGTACTACCGCACGTTCGCGGACGATATCGGCATAAGCGCTGATGTTCGCCGCACTTGGCGTATTTTTCGATAATTCCGCCAGGTAGGCGAAGCCGCCGACGCTGTCCAGCTGCCCCTGACGCTCCAGCGATTCGGCGAGCGTAATCAGGTCAATCGGGCTGCCCGATTCCTGCAGGCGCGCCATTTCGGTGAAAATATGGCGATGCGGACGGGTATAAAAATCTTCCGAAACAACCCGCTCGGCAACGTCGTCCCAGCGTTCGTTATCCAGCATTAAACCGCCCAACACCGACTGTTCCGCTTCAATCGAGTGCGGCGGGACCTTCAACCCATCGAGCTGATAATCACGCTCGCGGGGTTCAGTCTGTGGTTTGTTGAAGGGTTTATTTCCTGCCATAGTGAATGGAGTTACCGAGATAGTGAATGGGTCGAAAGATTACCACATTTCTGGAGGAAGCATGGCAACACGAATTGAATTTCACCAGCACGGAGGGCCTGATGTTCTGCAAGCGCTGGAGTTCACGCCGAAAGATCCCGCAGAGCACGAAATTCAGGTAGAGAATAAGGCCATCGGCATCAACTACATTGATACCTATATCCGCAGCGGCCTCTACCCGCCCCCGTCATTGCCGAGCGGTCTGGGTACCGAAGCCGCTGGCGTAGTAAGCAAAGTCGGCAGCGGCGTGAAACATATCAAAGCCGGCGATCGGGTGGTCTACGCGCAATCGGCGCTGGGAGCCTATAGCACCGTCCACAACGTGCCCGCGGATAAGGCCGCCATTTTACCGGACGCGATCTCTTTCGAGCAGGCGGCGGCCTCATTCCTGAAAGGGCTCACGGTCTATTACCTGCTGCGGAAAACCTACGAGATCAAAGCGGGCGAGCCGTTCTTGTTTCATGCGGCGGCCGGCGGCGTCGGGCTCATCGCCTGTCAGTGGGCCAAAGCGCTGGGCGCGAAGCTGATCGGTACCGTCGGCAGCGCGCAAAAAGCTGAACGCGCCAAACAGGCCGGCGCCTGGCAGATCATTAACTATCGCGAAGAGAATATCGTCGAGCGCCTGAAAGAGATCACCGACGGTAAGAAAGTCCACGTGGTTTATGATTCCGTCGGGAAAGATACCTGGGAAGCCTCCCTTGACTGCCTGCAGCGTCGGGGGCTGATGGTGAGCTTCGGCAACTCCTCCGGCCCGGTGACCGGCGTCAATCTCGGGATCCTCAATCAAAAAGGTTCGCTGTACGTCACCCGCCCTTCTCTGCAGGGCTATATCACCACGCGTGAAGAGCTGACGGAAGCCAGCAACGAGCTGTTTTCGCTGATCGCCAGCGGCGTGATAAAAGTGGATGTCGCGGAGAGCCAAAAATATGCGTTAACCGACGCCAGACGCGCACATGAGGTGCTGGAAAGCCGGGCGACGCAGGGTTCAAGTTTGCTCTTGCCGTAATGGCCGGAGCACTAAAGTTTAGGGCTTCCACATGGGAAGCCCTTACTTTTTTTGTTCGGCTGTATGTAGGGTACAGCACGATGAATTCGTTAACCCGCTAATAGTGACAGATTTAATAAGCAAAGCCTACGCTGTTTTATGCAAAAATCTTCAGGTTGTGACATACCGCTCAATACCTTAGTAGCGCCAGCGGTTATTAGCGCGATAACGGTTGTCGGTTGGTGATTTTATCGCCCGAATCACCCAAACCACAACAACGGCCAGCAGCAGCCACGGCAGCAGTTTAATCATTAACGCAAACAGACCGCCGACAAACATCAGCGCGGTCGCGACCACAATCGCGGCAATAATACCCAGCAGTGAAATGCCGGTGACCAATAACATGACAAAAAAGCCAATAACGAATAAGAGTTCCAGCATCGTCTTTCCCCTAAAGAAATGTAATCTACCTTACCGGATATTACAAAAATCGTGCCAAATATAACCCATTGAATAATAACAAAAACGCCCGGCACGATACGTGCAGGGCGTGGTGAATTTGACCAGTTTTTAGTGAAAAACTAACGCTTGTCGGCAACCAGTTTCAGCGCCTGTTCCAGCACGTTGATGTCCGCCCCGGCTTTATGCGCATTTTCGCTCAGATAGCGACGCCACTGGCGCGCCCCGGGGATCCCCTGAAACAGCCCGAGCATATGGCGCGTTACGTGCCCCAGATAAGTACCGTTGCTAAGCTCGCGTTCGATATAGGGATACATCGCCCGGACCACGGAAACCGGGTCAGCATCGACGCCTTCCACGCCGAAAATTTCCCGATCCACCGACGCCAGAATGCCTGGATTCTGATAGGCCTCACGGCCCACCATCACGCCGTCCATATGCGCAAGATGTTGTTTTGCTTCTTCCAGCGACTTAATGCCGCCGTTAATCGCCATCGTCAGATGCGGAAAATCACGCTTCAGCTGGTAAACGCGCGGATAGTCAAGCGGCGGGATCTCGCGGTTTTCTTTGGGGCTCAGCCCCGAAAGCCACGCTTTGCGCGCATGGATGATAAACATCTCGCACTCGCCTTTCCCGGATACCGTTTCGATAAAATCACACAGAAACCCGTAGCTGTCCTGGTCATCAATGCCGATACGGGTTTTCACCGTGACCGGGATCGACACGACGTCGCGCATGGCTTTAATACAGTCTGCCACCAGCTGCGCGTTCCCCATCAGGCAGGCGCCGAACATACCGTTCTGCACGCGATCGGACGGGCAGCCAACGTTCAGGTTAATTTCATCGTAGCCGCGCGCCTGCGCCAGCTTCGCGCAGTGTGCCAGCGCAGCCGGATCGCTGCCGCCGAGCTGCAGGGCGACCGGATGCTCTTCTTCGCTGTAGGCCAGATAGTCGCCCTTGCCGTGAATAATCGCACCGGTGGTCACCATTTCGGTGTACAGCAGCGTGTGGCGCGACAGCTGACGCAGAAAATAACGGCAGTGTCTGTCGGTCCAGTCGAGCATCGGCGCGATGGAAAAACGGTGAGCGGCGAAAGCAGTAGGCGTTGAATCTGACATCATGGCGAATAAATAAGCATCCGGGTAAAAAGGGGCGCTACTATAGCACAAAGATAAACCACTGACGCATAGCGTCAGTGCTCACCTTTTTTATCCCGCAATAAACGCTATATTTTCCGTGGCTTCCCGTCGTGAGGGCCAAAAAACTGCGGCGGATGGTCAACCCAGCGATCCTGTCGCGTGGCGGCATAGCCGGGGTTAAGCGGGTAGTAGATGCGATTAAATTTCTTATTTGCCTCGCCAACGACTAACAGGCGAACCTCCTGCTCGGTGTTATTGAGGAAGGTGTGGCAAATGCCGGTTCCGGCAGGAAAGCCGACGCTATCCCCCGGCTCCAGCTTCCAGAGATAGCCGTTAATCCACACTTCCGGATAGCCTTCCAGCACGTAGATAAACTCTTCTTCGTCGCTCTCCGCATGCGGATAAGAGGTTCGGCGTCCGGGCGGTAGACGCTCATGGTGGATCCCCAGGCGATTCAGCCGCAGGCCCCGCGCCAGCGGCGCGCCGATGGAGAAAAGCTCAGTACTGTCGGGATAGGTGGAATCATCCACGCCTTCCAGTTCACGCCAGTGTCGAATGCAGTCAGGTCGTTTCATCGTTTTCTCCCGAAAATGAGATGCATCAGGTATAGCATAAGGTGGCAAGGTTGAGCGACCCCAGGAGCGCGGCTGGGACGAACTGGCGCAGCCAGCGCGCAGGTAACGTGAAGTGTGACGGGTATAGCCCGCCGGGTCTCGGCGTTTTACCGGTATCGTGATAAAGTAACAGTTTCAGATTCACGCAACCAGAGGACGCTCATGGATAAGACCACTTCGCAACAAATGTTAGCGCATGCTGAAAAGCTGTGCGCGCAGCGTGGCGTGCGCCTGACCCCGCAGCGCCTTGAAGTATTGCGTTTGATGAGCCTGCAGCAAGGGGCAATCAGCGCCTACGACCTGCTCGATCTCCTTCGAGAAAAAGAGCCTCAGGCGAAACCGCCGACGGTGTACCGGGCGCTGGAGTTTTTACTCGAGCAAGGGTTCGTGCATAAGGTGGAATCCACCAATAGCTATGTGCTGTGTCACCTTTTCGATCAGCCGACCCACAGCTCGGCGATGTTTATCTGCGACCGCTGCGGCGGCGTCAAAGAAGAGTGTGCGGAAGGCGTCGAAGATATTATGCATACGCTGGCGGCAAGAATGGGATTCGCCCTGCGCCACAACGTCATTGAGGCTCACGGCCTGTGCGCCGCCTGCGTCGAGGTTGAATCCTGCAGTACGCCGGGCCACTGCCACCACGACCATACCATCCAGATCAAAAAGAAAGCCCGCTGAGGCGTTAGCCGCAGCGGGAATCAAGGGTGTATACCCGTCATACTTCAAGTTGCATGTGCGTTGGCTTTGTTACTCGGCTCATCCATGAGCCTCGCCCTTCGGGCCGCCGGGATACGACGTTCAAATCTGTTCCAGACAGATTTGTCGCTCACCCCAGTCACTTACTGGAGTAAGTTCCTGGGGATTCTCTGCGTTGCCGCGTTACTCGGCCTGCGGCCTCGCCCCTCCGGGGCCAGCGCAAGCGCTGTTCAAAGCACGAGTGCCTTGTCCTGCAACTCGAATTATTTAGGGTATAAATCGTTAGAGCAGGCAATAGTAAGGGGTTAAAACACGGCGTTTTCGCTACCAGCGATAGTCGTTTTTGGTTTCCCAATCGGTCACTTCTTTCTCTGCCTGGTCTTTGGCGTAACCGTAACGTTCCTGAATTCTGCCCACCAGCTGGTCGCGTTTGCCTTCAATGACGGTCATGTCATCGTCGGTCAGCTTGCCCCATTTTTCTTTCGCTTTACCTTTGAACTGTTTCCAGTTACCGCCGATTTCGTCTTTATTCATCATGCATTCCTCATCGTTCGGTTATCGTTCGGTGAATGAACAGCCCGCTGTGTGCCGGACATGACTTAACTATAGATGAGTATTCTGAGTAAGATTTATTATTCGGAATCTTTAACCATCAGATGCACCAAATGCATTACGAAAACCAGGTTCCGCGCTGCCAGTGGCGCCGCCAGATAACCGCCAGAGAAACGCCGCGCAGAGCGAGAAAGACCGTCAGCGCCAGCCACAGTCCGTGGTTGCCGAGCGGCGGTACCGTCAGCAGCGTCAGGGCAAACCCCGCCGCCGCTACCGCCATGCTGTTGCGCATCTCCGCCCCCCGCGTCGCGCCGATAAACATGCCGTCCAGCAGGTAGCACCAGACGCCAATGACCGGCAGGATCATCTGCCAGACCAGATAGCGGTAGGCCAGCTGCTGCAGCGAAGGCAGCGAGGTCAGCAAAGCGATAATCTGCTCACCGGCAAGGCCGTAAATCAGCGCAAACGCCAGCGCTACCATCCCTGACTGGCGGCAGGCCGCGTGCCAGACGGCAAGCAGTTGGCTGTCGTCGCGCGCGCCGTAGGCCTGCCCGGAGTGCGCCTCAACGGCGTAGGCAAAACCGTCCAGCGCATAGGCGGTAAAGGTCAGCATCGTCATGAGGACCGCATTGACCGCGACGATATCAGCGCCAAGGCGGGCGCCAAATACCGTCACCGCCCCGAAGCAGAGCTGTAGAAGCAGCGAGCGCAGCATGATGTCGCGATTCAGCGCCAGCAGGCGGCGTATATCGCCGCGCCAGGCGTTTTTCAGCATCGACAGGGAAACGCCGCGCAGCGCCAGCACGCGTCTCGCCATCAGCAGGCCAATAAAGAAAGTGACGTATTCTGCGGTGACCGTCGCCAGCGCCGCCCCCTGCACGTTCATATGCAGGCCCATCACCAGCCATAAATCGAGCACGATGTTGAGGACGTTGCCGACCACCAGCAGGATCACCGGCGCTCTGGCGTACTGCACGCCCAGCAGCCAGCCCAGCAGGACCAGATTCGCCAGCGATGCCGGCGCGCTTAGCCAGCGGAGCTCCAGGAAGCGTCTGGCCTGTTCGAGCACGGCTTCGCTACCGCCGACGATATGCAGCGCCAGGTCGATTAACGGCATCCGTAAGAGCACAATCGCCGCCCCGGCGGCCAGCGCCAGAACCAGCGGCTGCACCAGCGCACGCGCCAGCCGCTGCGGATCTTTTGCGCCAAACGCCTGCGCCGTCAGTCCGGTGGTACTCATTCGCAGGAACAACAGCAGCATAAAGAGGAAGCTGGTCGCCGTTGCGCCAACTGCTACGCCCCCCAGATAAACCGGGCTGTCGAGGTGGCCAATAACGGCGGTATCCACCAGCCCCAGCAGCGGAACGGTGATATTGGAGAAGATCATGGGCAGCGCTAAGCGCCACAGGGCTTTGTCGGCGGCGTTAAAAAGCATGGAGAAAGAGCCCAAATGAGGAAAAACGGCGCAGCATCATGCATCAGGTGATGATGCCGCGAGGTGAAGAGATTACTGCCAGTTGCCGTTGCGGATAACGCCAACGGCCAGGCCTTCAATAGTGAAGCTTTGCTCGCGAAGGTCCACCACGATCGGCGAGAATTCGCTGTTTTCCGGCAGCAGTTCAACGACGTTACCCTGCTTTTTCAGTCGCTTCACGGTAACTTCTTCGTCGATGCGCGCCACAACCACCTGGCCATTGCGCACATCCTGCGTTTTATGGACGGCCAGCAGGTCGCCATCAAGAATACCGATGTCTTTCATCGACATACCGCTAACGCGCAGTAGAAAATCCGCATTCGGCTTAAACATAGCCGGATCGACCTGATAGTGACCTTCAATGTGCTGCTGGGCCAGCAGCGGCTCACCCGCCGCGACGCGGCCAATAAGCGGCAGACCCGTTTCTTCTTCCGTCAGCAGACGAATACCGCGGGAGGCGCCGGAAACGATCTCGATTGCGCCTTTACGCGCCAGCGCTTTCAGGTGTTCTTCCGCCGCGTTTGGGGAACGGAACCCCAAGCGCTGAGCAATCTCCGCACGCGTCGGCGGCATGCCCGTCTGGCTGATATGATCCCGAATGAGATCAAACACCTCTTGCTGCCTGGTCGTTAACGCTTTCATTCCGCCCCCTGGGTGTATATACAGTTATGCTGTGAGTATATACAGCTAACGGTGATTTTGGAACCACATTTCACACAAAAATCAGGAGTTTCTTTCCGTTTTGCGAGCCGCTACGCCAGGCGTTAGCGGTAGTTTGCCCATAAAAGCGTTCCCCACGCGATCAGCGCGATGATAATCGCCAGCAATACCGCCGCCGATCCCATGTCTTTCGCTCGCCCCGACAGCTCGTGATGTTCAGGGCCAATACGGTCAACAACCGCCTCAATCGCGCTATTGATAATTTCAACTATCATCACTAGCAGGACCGAGCTAATCAACAGCACCCGGGTGATGGCATCGACGTCTAACCAGCAGGCGATCGCCACGGCAACAACGGCCGCGATGCCTTCCTGACGAAAGGCGGCCTCGTTGACCCACGCCGCCCGGAATCCTTTCCAGGAATACCCTGCCGCTTTAATAATTCGGGTTAACCCAGTGGTATTATTGGCCATCAAACAAACCTTTTTATGTAAATGACGTCAATGAGTGTACGCGTTTGCCGCGTTACAACGGAAATTTTGCGCACTTTCTGTTATTCTTGCGGCGCATTTGCATGATTAACCAGAGGCTTCACATCGTCTATGTCTGGCTGGCAACGAATTTACTATAAATTACTGAATTTACCATTAAGGGCGCTGGTAAAAAGCAAGTCGATTCCGGCACAACCTGCTCAGGAATTAGGCCTGGATACCTCGCGTCCCATTATGTATGTCCTGCCCTACAATTCGAAGGCGGACCTGCTGACGCTGCGCGCGCAATGTCTGGAACATGAGTTACCGGACCCGCTGGAGCCGCTCGAGATCGACGGCGGCCTGCTTCCGCGCTACGTATTTATCCACGGCGGACCGCGCGTGTTTACCTATTACACGCCGAAAGAAGAGTCTATCAAGCTCTTTCACGACTATCTGGATTTGCACCGCAACCATCCCGATCTTGACGTGCAGATGGTGCCGGTTTCGGTGATGTTCGGTCGCGCGCCGGGGCGTGAAAAAGGCGAGGTGAACCCGCCGCTGCGCATGCTCAACGGCATTCAGAAATTCTTCGCCGTTCTGTGGCTGGGCCGCGACAGCTTTGTCCGTTTCTCGCCTTCGGTCTCGCTGCGTAAGATGGCGGACGA
Source organism: Klebsiella sp. JN_Kp126 (assembly GCF_033843325.1). NCBI lineage: Bacteria > Pseudomonadati > Pseudomonadota > Gammaproteobacteria > Enterobacterales > Enterobacteriaceae > Klebsiella > Klebsiella sp. JN_Kp126. Next base: position 239,821 of record NZ_JAWXQV010000056.1, read on the forward strand.
ACACGGTACCGATAAAACCATCGCCCAGAAGCTGGCCCGCGTGGCGCGCATGCACTTCGCCCGTCAGCGTCTGGCGGCGGTCGGCCCGCGCCTGCCCGCGCGCCAGGATCTGTTTAATAAACTGCTGGCGTCGAAAGCCATTGCCCGTGCGGTAGAAGACGAAGCCCGCAGCAAGAAAATTTCTCATGAAAAGGCGCAGCAAAACGCTATCGCCCTGATGGAAGAGATCGCCGCAAACTTCTCCTATGAGATGATTCGCCTGACCGACCGCGTGCTGGGCTTTACCTGGAACCGGCTGTATCAGGGCATTAACGTGCATAACGCCGAGCGCGTGCGCCAGCTGGCGCATGAAGGCCACGAGATCGTTTATGTCCCGTGCCACCGCAGCCATATGGACTATCTGCTGCTCTCTTACGTCATTTATCATCAGGGCCTGGTGCCGCCGCATATCGCCGCCGGTATCAACCTGAACTTCTGGCCCGCCGGTCCGATCTTCCGTCGCGGCGGCGCGTTCTTTATTCGCCGTACGTTCAAGGGCAATAAGCTCTACTCAACCGTATTCCGCGAATATCTCGGCGAGCTGTTCAGCCGCGGCTATTCGGTGGAGTATTTCGTTGAAGGCGGGCGTTCGCGTACCGGACGCCTGCTGGATCCGAAAACCGGCACCCTGTCGATGACCATTCAGGCGATGCTGCGCGGCGGTAATCGCCCCATCACCCTGGTGCCGATTTACATCGGCTACGAGCACGTGATGGAGGTCGGTACCTACGCCAAAGAGCTACGCGGTGCGACGAAAGAGAAAGAGAGCCTGCCGCAGATGCTGCGCGGCTTGAGCAAGCTGCGAAATCTCGGCCAGGGCTACGTTAACTTCGGCGAACCCCTGCCGCTGATGGCCTATCTGAACCAGCATGTGCCGGACTGGCGCGAGTCTATCGACCCTATCGAAGCGGTTCGCCCTTCCTGGCTGACCCCGACGGTGAATAATATCGCCTCGGATCTGATGGTGCGCATCAATAATGCCGGCGCGGCTAACGCCATGAACCTGTGCTGTACCGCGCTTCTGGCATCGCGTCAGCGTTCACTGACCCGCGAGCAGCTCACCGAGCAGCTTGAGTGCTATCTCGCCCTGCTGCGCAACGTGCCATATTCAGCGGATGCGACCACGCCTGCGGCTTCGGCCAGCGAGCTGATTGACCACGCGCTGCAGATGAACAAGTTCGAAGTCGAGAAAGATACCATTGGCGATATCATCATTCTGCCGCGCGAGCAGGCCGTCCTGATGACCTACTACCGCAACAACATCGCCCATATGCTGGTGATGCCGTCGCTGTTAGCCGCCATCGTCACTCAGCATCGTCGTATTACCCGTGCCGAAATCCTGCGTCACGTCGAGATGTTCTATCCGTTCCTGAAGGCCGAGCTGTTCCTGCGCTGGGAAAAAGCGGAGCTGGCGGGCGTCGTCGATGCGCTGATCGCTGAGATGCAGCGTCAGGGCCTCATCGCCCTGAACGACGATGAGGTGAGCGTCAATCCGTCTCATGCCCGTTCTCTGCAGCTGTTGGCCGCAGGCGCGCGCGAAACGCTGCAGCGCTACGCCATTACCTTCTGGCTGCTGAGTGCCAACCCGTCAATCAACCGCAGTTCGCTGGAGAAAGAGAGCCGCACCGTGGCGCAGCGCCTGTCCGTTCTGCACGGCATCAACGCGCCGGAGTTCTTCGATAAGGCGGTGTTCAGCACGCTGGTGTTGACCCTGCGTGACGAAGGCTATATCAGCGATACCGGGGACGCCGAGCCGGAAGAGACGTTGAAGATCTACCGCATGCTGGCGGATCTGATTACTTCGGATGTGCGATTAACGATTGAAAGCGTTACCCAGGATGAAGCGTAACGTTTAAAGAGATGTCCCGGCCTGCGCCGGGCTACCGGACCCTGCAGTTTTGTAGCCCGGCTAAGGCGTTTACGCCGCAAGCCGGGAAACCCACAGCGCTACTGCATATATCCCATCGCCAGGCCGAGAAACAGCACCAGCCCCACGTAGTTATTGTTCATAAACGCCTTAAAGCAGGCATCGCGTTCGCGTTTAAATATCAGCTTCTGCTGCCAGGCAAACAGCGCCGCGGCGATAAACAACGACCAGTAATACTCCCAGCCCAGCCCGCTCAGCCAGCCTACCGCGGCCATCAGGCCCAGTACCGCCACCTGTAAAATACCGATGATTAAGCGATCGTTGTCGCCAAAGAGAATCGCCGTCGATTTGATACCGATTTTGACGTCATCATCACGATCGACCATCGCATACTGGGTATCGTAGGCCACCGCCCACAGGATATTGGCGAGGAACATCAGCCAGCAGCTCAGCGGCAGCGATTCGCTGACCGCCGAAAAGGCCATCGGGATCGACCAGCCGAACGCCGCGCCCAGCACGACCTGAGGCAGGTGGGTATAGCGCTTCATAAACGGATATACCCATGCCAGCGCCAGCGCCGCTACCGACAGCAGAATGGTCATGGTGTTCAGGGTCAACACCAGCAGAAACGAAAGCAGCACCAGCACGACAAACAGCGTCCGCGCCTCCTTTTCGCTAACGTCGCCGCTCGGCAACGGGCGGTGGGCCGTCCGTTTGACGTGGCCGTCAAACTTGCGATCGGCATAGTCGTTGACCACGCAGCCTGCGGCGCGCATCAGCCAGACGCCGGCGACAAAAACGGCGAGGATCCATAGCGGCGGTATCCCCGGCGTCGCCACCCACAGCGCCCATAGCGTCGGCCACAGCAGCAGCAGCGCGCCAATCGGTTTGTCAGTACGCATCAGGCGGTGAAACGCCAGCAGCTTGTTCTGCGTCAGACTCCACTCCATTTCATTTTCCTCTTAATACAACGGCGATGCAGGCAAAAACAGTTCCGTCAGCAGCAGCGGTTTGCCGCTCAACCGGAGGCGGGAACGACGCCCCCACAGCTCTGCATGACGACCAATTTCAATAAAATCACGGGTTAGCGTCGATGACGTGAAGAGATAGCGGCCCAACGGCGTTTGCCCCAGCTGTTGCAGCGCCAGTTCGGGGCCGCTCAGCGTTGATTCGGGCACTATCGTGCGCCCGGCCAGCCAGGGTTCACCGTTGGCGCAAAGAATGATTTCCCGCAGCCAGTAGCGGGGTTCGCTCGGTAACAGGGGCGCCTCACCGGCCAGCGCGTCGCGTCCAACAAAACTTTCGTTAACCATGATGACGCTGACTTTCTTCCCCTGCTGCTCAAAGCGTTTGGTCATTGAGTCTTCCAGCAATAGCCAGTCGCGCAGATGCGCATCCAGCGGGGGCATAGCGGCAAAATAATGCAGCGCACGCAGTTGCGTAAGCGCAGGATGTGGCATGCCTGAATCTCCGGTACATAACGTAAAGGTATTGTATCGCAGAATGGGGCATCGGGGGCGGGCAAACGTCAATATACGATCATCCGCGCAACAGCCGTGCAACAGAGGCTGCGGCGCGCTAAAAAAAAGTGCGCCCTGACGGACGCACCTAAAGGCTGTGCCTAAACATCAGCATTGCGGGGAGACGGTCACCCCTTGCCTTTTACACTGCTGATAAAGGTGGAACGAGCAGATTTCGAGCCAAGACGTTCAGCTTCGTTCATCAATTTCAGGGCTTTATCGATATCGCCTTTCGCAACCGCCTGCTTAATGCCGTTGTTGAAATAGGTTTCGGTGTCATCAAGCATCGGTTCGCTTTTCGCCGCCGGAGCCGGGGCCGGCGCGACAACCGGCGCTGCGGTATTGCCAACGGTCACCGGGCCATTGCCGGAAGAGCCAAACAGCGGACCAACCAGCACGCTGGAGCCGCTATTGGTTTTGACTTTTAGCTTCAGCACGCCATCGGTGGTGTGGCGGGCAATCGGGTCTGGAATATCCGGCACGGCATTGCCCGCGCCTTTAGCGTAAGCTTTCGCCGGATCCAGCAAAGTCGTGGTTTGTTGTAAATCTTTTTCCGTCGTAAAGACCAGCACGTAAAGCTTCTGCTGCCCCAGCGCCGGGGTCAGGCGCATGACGCCTTCAAGCCGATCCGCGGTCATTACGCCGGGCTGCTGATAGGTAAAATAGCTGCTGGGGAAGAACGCGGATGGCGTCATATTCTGATCGAGAATCAGCACGTTCGGCGCAAAAATCTGTTTTTGCTTATTCACTTCGCTCGTGAGCGTCAGGGTCAGTTCGCCAATATTCGCCGGAACGCTCCAGGCCGCAACCGGGCCGGAGATGCCGGCAACATCCAGGCGCTGGCCGCCCGTGAGTAAATCAACGGTCTGCGTTTTAGATTGATCGACTGGCGTCCAGACGAGCTGCTGCAGGGCAGCGCCGGGGATGGCGGGCGCTGCGCTGGTGTTTTGCGGGACAAAGTTGACGTCGGCAAGGCTCATTCCCGGCGCGCATGCCAACATTCCTGCGGATAAACACAGGGCGACGAGAGTTTTCTTCATTTTCATTGTTCTCACCTCGGATAGCGTAGGTTTAGCGGTGGCCAGGCAATAGCGCGCTAATCCTGAAGAATCAGGAGGGGCAGAGCCCCTCCGTGTCACTACATGATTACGGCGGTGTTACCACCAAACTTCCATCTGCGCACCGAAGGTCACTTCGCTATCGTTACCGCGGCTGGAGGTGTAAACCCCGTTACCGCTGCCGTCTTTAGTCTGCAGACCGGAGGTGTTGCTGTAGCCCCAGTTCTCATCCCATTTTGCGTAGGTCGCGAAAATACGGATTGCCGGGCGAGACCAGACGCTGTTACCCGCCTGCCATTGCTGGGCCAGGGTAATTTTGTACTGGTTGTTGTTTTCGCTGGTGCGCTGGGATTTCACGTTGTCGTAACCGACTTCCAGCTGGGTGCTCATGATCGGCGTCCATTTGTACATCGGACGAACACCGACGGTGTACCAGGTAGAACCGTTGTTGCTGTCCAGGTCCACGTCCTGGTACATCGCAACGTACATCAGGCCCCAGTCATCGTTGAAGTCCATCGCGCCGTGATCCAGAACGCGGATCATGCTGCCGTTGTTATCGATGCTGGTTCCCTGGGAGTGACCGCTGTTCCAGGAGGTCATCGAGTCGGTCGCATACTGAACAACAAACTTGTTGAAGCCGCCCCAGATAGACTGAGTATGTTCACCGGTGAACATCCAGCCGTCTTTTGATGCGCCATCAACCAGACGGTAATCGTCCTGCGGGTTAGCGCGTCCATAATCCACGCCTAACTCCAGTACGCCGCCCGGGTTGATTTCCATACCGGCCAGACGCACGTCAAAGACGTCGTTTGCGGTTTTAGCAGCAAATTTCTTGGTGTCATCGCTGGAGAAAGTGTAAGAACCGCCGCTTTCTGAGTTACGCGTGGCCGCCAGAGAGAGTTTACCGAAGCCGAGGTCAACGTTTTCCAGACCCGCACCCGGGCCGGAGATATCCCAGTAGTAGAAGTCGATCATGTGAACGTCATGACGCTGGTAGAAGCGCTTACCGGCCCACAGGGTAGAACCCGGCAACCAGTCAATCAGGTTTTTACCCTGGATGTTAGCTTCACGAAACGCCGGAGAGGTACTTTCCCAGTCATCTTCCTGATTTACGGAATAAGCGACGTTAGTATCGAAATAAAAACTCTTATCACCTTCTTTCCACAACTCCTGGCCCAGCTTCAGTTCCGCATAGGTTTCACATTCGTTGCCAAGACGGTATTTGCTTTGAGCACCCGTGGCTTTGAAGCACTGTTGCTCACCGCCGCTGCCGGTCCAGCCGATACCAGAACGAGCGTAGCCGTGGAAATCAACGGCCAGCGCCTGAGCAGACATAACGCCTGCCGCAACGGCGACCGCCAGTGGAAGTTTGCGCAGAGTAATCATCATTCTATCTCCTGAGATCATTGCTTTTCTTTGAACGCTTCGCCTGTTGTTGCGCCTGTTTATCGACGCTGCAGGGTGCACGTTTTTTTAATGGGAAGCCTTACACGCCCGGCTCTTTATGCAGCCGACGACAAGCGGTGCCATCCTCACGGAATAAATGGCAGCGCTCCGGCGGCAAACCGATGGCGAATGTGGCTCCCTCTTCTACCAGCACCACGTCGTTCTGGCGGTAAACCAGGTTTTGACGGATGGATGGGATCTGGATATGAATTTGCGTTTCGTGGCCGAGCTGTTCGACCACCTGAACTTCACCTTCAAGGGTGACGTCGGCGATATCGCTGGGCAGCAGATGTTCCGGGCGAATCCCTAAGGACATGTTGGCGCCGACCTGAACGCGGGCGCTGTCCACCGGCAGCCAGACCTGCTGACGGTTCGGCAGCTCCACCTGCACCTGCTCAATGGCGGTAGCGGTGACTTTCACCGGCAGGAAGTTCATCTTCGGCGAGCCAATAAAGCCCGCGACGAAACGATCCGCCGGGTAGTGATAGAGTTCGAGAGGCTTCCCGACCTGCGCGACGCGACCGGCGTCCAGCACCACAATCTTGTCGGCCAGGGTCATCGCTTCGACCTGGTCGTGGGTCACGTAAATCATCGTGCGGCCAAGACGCTTATGCAGACGGGAAATCTCAATGCGCATCTGCACGCGCAGCGCGGCATCGAGGTTAGAGAGTGGTTCATCCAGCAGGAACACGCGCGGTTCAGCCACCAGAGTACGGCCAATCGCCACGCGCTGACGCTGACCGCCGGAAAGCGCTTTCGGTTTGCGCTCCAGCAGATGGGCCAGCTGAAGAACCTCCGCCACCTGAGTCACGCGCTGGTTAATCAGCTCTTTTTTGGCGCCGGCCAGCTTCAGGCCAAAAGACATGTTTTCCGCGACGGAAAGGTGGGGGTAAAGCGCATAAGACTGAAACACCATCCCGATACCGCGCTCGGCGGGCGGGACATCATTCATTCGGGTATCGCCAATCAGCAGATCGCCGCTGGTCACCGTTTCCAGCCCGGCAATCATACGCAGCAGGGTGGATTTGCCGCAGCCTGATGGCCCAACAAACACGACGAACTCCCCATCCTGGATCTCGAGATTGATATCTTTCGATACCACTACGTCACCCCAGGCTTTCGTTACATTTCGCAGCTGTACGCTCGCCATGCCCTTCTCCCTTCGTTACAACCTGTCACTTAACGACACATTCAAGATGGGCTGACTATGCGGCATTCATAAATAGGGTAAATCCTCCACCCCCCGGCTTTTTTATGGGGGAGGAGGCGGGAGGATGAGAGATTGCGTCTCGCCGCCGGGGGGGACGGACGGACGTCGATTTCGTGATGTAGCCTGCAAAATTGGCCGCCTTTTTATGTGCTCCAGGACTCATAACCGGCATTTCTGCAATGGAGATCACACTATCGGGGGATGGGGCGTAGACATGGGGAGGATGGAAAGAGGTTGTTAAAAAAGGAAACTCATCACCGTTAAGCCACTCAAGTGTATCCACGAGCACATCACCAAATAGGACGGGTATATGAAAATCAAAACTGGCGCTCGCATCCTCGCGCTGTCTGCATTGACCACGATGATGTTTTCCGCCTCTGCCCTCGCAAAAATCGAAGAAGGTAAGCTGGTTATCTGGATTAACGGCGACAAAGGCTACAACGGCCTCGCTGAAGTGGGTAAAAAGTTTGAAAAAGACACCGGCATTAAAGTATCCGTAGAGCATCCGGATAAGCTGGAAGAGAAATTCCCGCAGGTTGCCGCGACCGGCGACGGCCCTGACATCATCTTCTGGGCTCACGACCGTTTTGGCGGCTACGCGCAGTCCGGCCTGCTGGCGGAAATCACCCCGGATAAAGCGTTCCAGGACAAACTCTATCCGTTCACCTGGGATGCGGTTCGCTATAACGGCAAGCTGATTGCCTACCCGGTTGCCGTTGAAGCGCTGTCGCTGATCTATAACAAAGACCTGGTGCCAAACCCGCCGAAAACCTGGGAAGAGATCCCGGCGCTGGATAAAGAACTGAAAGCGAAAGGTAAGAGCGCGCTGATGTTCAACCTGCAAGAACCGTACTTCACCTGGCCGCTGATCGCCGCCGACGGCGGTTATGCGTTCAAGTTTGAAAACGGCAAGTACGACGTGAAAGACGTAGGCGTGGATAGCGCTGGCGCGAAAGCGGGCCTGACCTTCCTGGTCGACCTTATCAAGAACAAGCATATGAACGCCGACACCGACTACTCCATCGCGGAAGCGGCATTCAACAAAGGCGAAACCGCGATGACCATCAACGGTCCGTGGGCGTGGTCTAACATCGATAAGAGCAAGGTTAACTACGGCGTTACCCTGCTGCCGACCTTCAAAGGCAACCCTTCTAAACCGTTCGTTGGCGTACTGAGCGCCGGTATTAACGCCGCCAGCCCGAACAAAGAACTGGCGAAAGAGTTCCTCGAAAACTACCTGATGACCGATCAGGGTCTGGATGAAGTGAACAAGGACAAACCGCTGGGCGCGGTCGCGCTGAAATCCTTCCAGGAAAAACTGGAAAAAGATCCGCGTATCGCCGCCACCATGGCTAACGCCCAGAAAGGTGAAATCATGCCGAATATTCCGCAGATGTCCGCCTTCTGGTATGCCGTTCGTACCGCAGTGATCAACGCCGCTAGCGGTCGCCAGACCGTCGATGCGGCGCTGAAAGACGCACAGGCTCGTATCACCAAGTAATACGGTTTCCCTTATTTCTTAGGGAATAAGGTTTGTTGAATACGTTGTTACGCGAAATCATTCGCGCTACATCGAGGCGGCAAGGATGCAAATCCCCAGGAGCTTACATCAGTAAGTGACTGGGGTACGCATCCGCAGCCAACAAAGAGGTAGCGCGAAGGATAAAGTGTAAAGAGGATGATCCCCATGGATGTCGTGAAAAAGAAGCACTGGTGGCAAAGCCCGCAGCTCACATGGTCTGTGATCGGCTTGCTGTGCCTGCTGGTGGGTTACCTTGTTGTTTTGATGTACGCCCAGGGGGAGTACCTGTTTGCCATCATGACGCTGATTTTGAGCTCGGTTGGCCTGTATATTTTTTCCAATCGCAAGGCCTACGCCTGGCGCTATGTTTATCCGGGTCTCGCCGGGATGGGGCTGTTCGTCCTGTTCCCGCTGATCTGCACTATCGCTATCGCTTTCACCAACTACAGCAGCACTAACCAGCTGACCTTCGAACGCGCCCAACAGGTGCTGATGGACCGCTCCTTCCAGGCAGGGAAATCCTACACCTTCGCGCTTTATCCGGCGGGAGATGAGTGGAAGCTGGCGCTGACCGACGGCGAAAGCGGCAAAAACTATCTTTCCGACGCCTTTAAATTCGGCGGCGAACAGAAGCTGGCCTTAAAAGAGGCAGACGCCCTGCCGGAAGGCGAGCGCGCCACGCTGCGCGTGATTACGCAAAACCGTACCGCCCTGAACCAGCTGACCGCCGTGTTGCCGGATGAAAGCAAAGTCATTATGAGCTCCCTGCGTCAGTTCTCCGGTACTCAGCCGCTGTACGCGCTGGCCAGTGACGGCACGCTGACCAACAACCAGAGCGGCGTGAAATACCGTCCGAACGCCGAGGTCGGTTTCTATCAGGCGATCAACGCCGACGGTAGCTGGGGCAGCGAAAAGCTCAGCCCGGGCTACACCGTGACCATCGGCTGGGATAACTTCACTCGCGTGTTCCAGGATGAAGGCATTCAGAAACCGTTCTTCGCGATTTTCGTCTGGACGGTGGTGTTCTCCGTTCTGACCGTGATTCTCACCGTTGCGGTCGGCATGGTGCTCGCCTGTCTCGTCCAGTGGGAAGCCCTGAAAGGTAAAGCGATTTACCGCGTACTGCTGATTCTGCCTTACGCCGTACCGTCGTTTATCTCGATTCTGATTTTCAAAGGGTTGTTCAACCAGAGCTTTGGTGAGATCAACATGATGCTCAGCGCGCTGTTCGGCATCAAGCCGGCCTGGTTTAGCGACCCGACCACCGCGCGTACCATGATTATCATCGTCAACACCTGGCTGGGCTATCCGTACATGATGATCCTGTGCATGGGCCTGCTGAAAGCGATTCCTGACGATTTATATGAAGCCTCGGCAATGGATGGCGCTACGCCGTTCCAGAACTTCTTCAAAATTACGCTGCCGCTGCTGATCAAGCCGCTGACGCCGCTGATGATCGCCAGCTTCGCCTTTAACTTTAACAACTTCGTGCTGATTCAGCTGTTGACCAACGGCGGGCCGGACCGGCTCGGCACCACCACGCCGGCGGGCTACACCGACCTGCTGGTGAGCTATACCTACCGTATCGCCTTTGAAGGCGGCGGCGGTCAGGACTTCGGCCTTGCGGCGGCTATCGCCACGCTGATCTTCCTGCTGGTAGGCGCCCTGGCGATTGTTAACCTGAAAGCCACACGTATGAAGTTTGATTAAGGGAGATAACGATTATGGCTATGGTTCAACCCAAATCTCAGAAGCTGCGCCTGTTCACGACGCACCTCCTGCTGCTGATTTTTATCGCGGCGATTATGTTCCCGCTGCTGATGGTCATCGCTATCTCTCTGCGCGAAGGGAACTTCGCCACCGGTAGCCTGATCCCCGAAAGTATCTCCTGGGAGCACTGGCGGCTGGCGCTCGGCTTCAGCGTCGAACACGCTGATGGTCGCGTCACGCCGCCCCCCTTCCCGGTGCTGCTGTGGCTGTGGAACTCCATCAAGGTGGCAGGCATTACCGCCATTGGCATCGTCGCGCTTTCTACCACCTGCGCTTACGCTTTTGCCCGCATGCGCTTCCCGGGTAAAGCAACGCTGCTGAAAGGGATGCTGATTTTCCAGATGTTCCCCGCGGTGCTGTCGCTGGTCGCGCTGTACGCCCTGTTTGACCGTCTCGGCCAGTACGTGCCGTTCGTCGGCCTGAATACCCACGGCGGCGTCATCTTCGCCTACATGGGCGGTATCGCGCTGCACGTCTGGACAATCAAAGGTTACTTCGAAACCATCGACGGCTCGCTGGAAGAAGCGGCGGCGCTGGACGGTGCGACCCCATGGCAGGCTTTCCGCCTCGTGCTGCTCCCGCTGTCGGTACCGATTCTGGCGGTGGTGTTTATTCTGTCGTTCATCGCGGCGATTACCGAAGTGCCGGTGGCCTCCCTGCTGCTGCGCGATGTGAACAGCTATACCCTTGCGGTCGGAATGCAACAGTATCTCAACCCGCAGAACTATCTGTGGGGCGACTTTGCCGCCGCGGCGGTGCTTTCCGCCATTCCGATTACCGTGGTGTTCCTGCTGGCCCAGCGCTGGTTGGTTAACGGCCTGACGGCTGGCGGAGTGAAAGGTTAATTTTTTTGTAACACCCGCCCCAAATTTCAGATGAGGGCCGACGGTTTAGCGGTAATGCGCGACCCCAACCGGGTATTACCGCCGTCGCCCTCAGCTGAAAAAGTAAGGCAAATGCCACTGCTATCCTCAACTGGACCCTACATAAATTCTATTTGTGACTGTTGGTCAGCGGCCCTGGAGGCCGCTTTTTTTATTCGCGCTTCAGTCGGTTGGAGTTACACAGCCAGAGCGTTATCACCAGAATCAGGATCGCCGCGGAGTAAATCAGCACCGCCATAGGCGACTCATGATCGATAATGATCAGGCGGACGATTGCGGTGATGCCGATATAGACAAAGTAGCGCAGCGGGAAGTGAAATCCCGACTCAAAGTACTTCACTATCAGCGCGATAAACTCGAAATAGAGGAAGTAGACCACCAGCCCTTCCACCAGCTTGTACTTGCTGACAGGCTCCGGGGTGAACAGGACGTGCGCCAGATGCAGCGTCTCCTTTCCCAGAAATACGATCAGAATGACCCCCAGGCACAGCAGGCCAAGATTCAAAACGGTTTGCATTGCGGTTGCAATAAAACTCACCAACGGACGATAAACCGGCGGCATAGGTACACCTCATCATCATGATTTCCTGTGACCTGTATAACGCAAAAATGTGATCCAGATCTACATTTGTGAGTCCCTTCTTTCCACTGCTTGCCTTTCTCATCTCCGACGAAATACGTAAAAAGAGAAATTTTTACTTTCGGCAACGCTGTGAGGTAGTTAACTAAATCCCTTTTTATGTTCAAAAAACAGAATATAAATACCCGTCAAATCAGTTAATTAACCATAATAAGATCACAATTTTACAATATTGTAATAAGCGAATATTTTTCTCTTTCAGGCATAAATTACGCCCGCATTAGAGTAAGTTTTTCCTTAGAAATTGACTTAGCATACTCGCAGATTAATAAACCCTCGTTAGCGGAACGATATAAAATATGACTACTGAACACTCATCCCTGTTTATAAACTGGCTAAAAAAAGAAGTGGCTCCGGCATTAGGCTGTACGGAACCCGTTGCTATTTCTTTTACCGCCGCTTACGCTGCGAAACATTTAGATACGGCTTGTCAAAATATTAGCGGTTTTATTTCTGCGAACCTGTACAAGAATGCGATGGGCGTAACTATTCCGGGCACTTCCGTCAGCGGGGTGGCGCTCGCAGCCGCCATCGGCGCATTTGGCGGCGATGCGGATAAAGGTTTAAAAACGCTGGAGGGAATTACCGAACGGCATGTTGAATTAGCCCAGATGTTAATTGCCGATGGCCAGGTCAATATTAGCGTGAAAGATACTCCTGACTTTATTCATCTGGATCTGACGCTAACGGGTGGCGAAAAGAGCTGCCGCGTGGTGGTCAAGGGCACGCATACCAATATCGTTGAGCTGTATATTAATGGCGAAGCGCAGGTGCTGGCGGACAAACAGAGTACGGTAACGCAGCAGGAAACATTAGCAACCTTCTCGCTTGCGGAAGCCTTTAATTTTATTAACGAGGTCGAATTCGCCGACATCGCATTTATTCTCGAAGCCGCCCGGCTCAATTCGGCGCTGGCGGAGGAAGGTAAAAGCAAAAAATACGGCTTGAACATCAACGGCACCTTCTCTGATGCGGTAAAAAATGGCCTGCTCAGCAACGATCTGCTGAGTAAAGTCATCATCAATACCGTCGCCGCATCCGACGCGCGAATGGGCGGAGCCCCCGTCGTCGCGATGTCTAACTTTGGTTCCGGTAACCAGGGTATCGCCGCCACCATGCCGGTAGTGACGGTCGCGGAGCATCTTAACGCCGATGAAGAGACCCTCGCGCGGGCGCTGGCGCTCTCCCACCTGACCGCCATATCGATCCACTCCCGCTATACGCGTCTGTCCGCGCTATGCGCGGCGTCCACGGCAGCGATGGGCGCCGCGGCAGGCATGGCGTGGTTATTTACCCGTGACCTGAAAACAATTAATACCGCTATTATTAATATGATCAGCGATATTACCGGCATGATTTGTGATGGCGCCTCTAATAGCTGCGCAATGAAAGTGTCATCCGTGGTTTCCAGCGCCTTTAAGGCCGTACTGATGGCCATGCAAAATAGCTGCGCTGGCTCTAATGACGGCATTGTTTGCGCTGACGTTGAGCAGACTATTAATAATCTCTGCCGTCTGGTAATTAAGCCTATGGCCTATACCGATAAAGAAATCATCAACATTATGGTAGCAAAGTAATCATTAATTAGCGTTTTAATGTACCTTACACAAATAATTAATCTCCTGAATACAACAGGTATTGCTTATGAACAAAAAAGTTATTCTACGGGGTATGAGCGCCATACTTCCCCTGTGCATCGGCGACTTTCCGTTTTCATTTATTGTCGGCGCGCTAAGCGTTAGCGCCGGGATGAGTATCTGGCAAAGTACGGCATGGTCGACGATTGTCATTGCCGGTTCGGCACAAATGCTGGCGTTAAATATGCTAAAAACCGGAGCGAGCCTTGGGGTGATTATATTCACCACGCTGATAATTAATCTTCGCCATGTGCTTTATAGCGCCTCTATTTCCAGTACGGTACGCGAAGCCTCCTTCTTTAAAAAATGCTTTATGGCGTATGCCCTGACCGATGAAGTGTACGCCACGACGGTGAAAGAGATGGAGGAGAATAAAAAAGATAAATATCTTTTCTATTTTTCAGCAATGCTGACGTTTTGGTTCGCCTGGGTGCTGGCCGATTTCCTTGGCGCTCTGGTTGGCGCCTCTTTTCCGCACATTGAAAAATATGGTCTGGACTTCGCGATGGTCGCCGCATTTATCGCCATCGTGGTCCCACAAATCAAAAGCCAGGCCTGCACCGTCGCCGCCGTTGTTGCTGCCGTATCCGGGGTACTTTTGGTCGTACTGCCCTACTCGTTAGGTATCGTCGTCGCGTCCGTACTGGGCGTAATGGCGGGCCTGAGCGTCGATCTCGCCGAAGAGCGTAAACAGGCGCAGGCCGCTGACAAACTCTCTCTCGAAGGAGCGCTGGAAAATGAGTAATAGCTTTTTTATCGCCCTGACGCTGGGCATGGCCGCCGTGACCTTTCTTATTCGCTTCTCGTTCATTGGCCTCGCCGGGAAGATTCAGATGTCGAGCCGGGTCAGCAAAACGCTGCGTTTTGTGCCGGTGACCGTGCTGCCGGCCATCATCACGATTCAGATCCTGAGCGTGAACTCCAGCATGGAGTTCGATTTGAAAAACCCGAAGGTGATCGCCGCGATTATCTGCACGCTCGCCAGCTTCCGCCTGGGCCTGGTCTGGGTCGTCGTCAGCGGCGTCGGTTCACTGGTTTTGCTCAACTATTTCATGTAATCACCTATCAGAAGGAATCAACAGAATGATAATTACCACCGCCGCTGCGCCTGCCGCCATTGGCCCGTATGTTCAGGGAGTAAATCTGGGTACCATGACGATGACCTCAGGGCAGCTCCCGGTCAATCCGCAGGACGGCACCATGTCTGACGACATCGCTCAGCAGACGCGACAGTCGCTGGACAACGTTAAGGCTATCGTTGAAGCGGCGGGTTTGCAGGTGAAAAACATCGTTAAGACGATGGTCTTCGTCAAGGATCTGAATGACTTCGCCACCATCAACGCGGTGTATGAAGCGTTCTTCACCGAACACAACGCGGCCTTTCCGGCCCGTTCCTGCGTCGAAGTCGCCAGACTGCCTAAAGATGCGGGCATTGAGATCGAAGCCATCGCCGTCGCCTGATCCCCGGCCGGAGGCCATCCTCCGGCCACTTCTTATCCCCCCCACTTTTGAGGTTTACCCGCAGCGAACTTTACGGGCAAAATATCGCCACTTCTTTGCGAGGAACGCAGAATGCTAAAGATTCGTCTTGCACGTCCGGAAGATGCGGCTTTACTCAACGAAATGGCCAATGCCAGCTATCGCCACCACTTTGCCCACCTCTGGCACAACGCCGATGAAATGGAGCACTACCTGCAGCAAGAGTATTCCATGGCCGCGCTGGCGCACAGCCTGGCCGATCCGCAGTGCTGCTGGTTGATTGCTGAGGCAGAGGAGCCAATTGGCTTTGCTAAATATGCCTGCCGCCAGGACATCAACCCCGAAGGCCCTACGGGTACGCTATTGCATAAACTCTATCTATTACCTGACGCTACCGGGCATCGCTACGGCGAGCAGATATTTCGCGCCGTCGAGAAGCGAGCGAAAGAGACCGGTGAAAGCTGGCTATGGCTGGAAGTGCTCGCCGCGAATACCGGTGCCCGCCGTTTTTATGAACGTCAGGGGATGCAGCACGTGAAGGATGTGGCATTTCATTCTGCAACCCAGGAAAGCACACTCCATATTCTGGCTAAACCAATCTGAGAGGCAGCATGCATACCCTTCGTGAAACCGCCATTCGCAACGTCGCCAGCGGCGAAAACGTGGTGATTTACCAGCCCGCCAACCTTTACGACTGCACGCTTGGCGATAACGTCTTCGTCGGGCCGTTTGTAGAGATTCAGGGCCATACCCGTATCGGCAACGACAGCAAAATTCAGTCCCACACCTTTATCTGCGAGTACGTGACCATCGGCGAGCGCTGTTTTATCGGCCACGGCGTGATGTTCGCCAACGATATGTTCCGCGAGGGAAAGCCCAACGCCGACCGCGCAAGCTGGGGAAGAATTGTGATTGGCAACGATGTGTCTATCGGCAGCGGCGCAACCATTCTGGCGGTCAGCATCTGCGATGGGGTCGTGATTGGCGCGGGCAGCGTGGTGACCAAATCCATTACGGAGAAAGGCGTGTGGGCCGGGAACCCGGCAAAGCTGCTGCGGCGGCTATAACAAAAATGCCGGCCACATGGGCCGGCATTGCGAACGTTTTAGCGATTATGCGCGCCAGGATTTATAGCGGTTAATCAGGCCGTTAGTGGAGCTGTCGTGGCTGCTCACTTCGGAACCATCTTTCAGCTCCGGCAGGATGCGGTTAGCCAGCTGTTTGCCCAGCTCAACGCCCCACTGGTCGAAGGTGAAGATGTTCATAATCACGCCCTGGGTGAAGATTTTGTGCTCATACAGGGCAATCAGCGCGCCCAGGCTGAACGGCGTAATTTCACGCAGCAGGATGGAGTTGGTGGGGCGGTTGCCTTCAAACACTTTGAACGGCACCACGTGTTCCAGGGTCGCCGGATCTTTACCCTGATCGCGATATTCCTGCTCAACCACTTCGCGGGATTTACCAAACGCCAGCGCTTCGGTCTGCGCAAAGAAGTTGGACAGCAGCTTCGGATGGTGATCGGACAGCGGGTTATGCGTAATCGCCGGCGCGATAAAGTCGCAAGGCACCATTTTGGTCCCCTGGTGAATCAGCTGGTAGAACGCGTGCTGACCGTTGGTACCCGGCTCGCCCCAGATGATTGGGCCAGTCTGGTAATCCACGGCGTTGCCGTTACGGTCAACGTATTTACCGTTGGATTCCATGTTGCCCTGCTGGAAGTAGGCGGCAAAACGGTGCATATACTGGTCGTACGGCAGAATCGCTTCGGTTTCAGCGCCGAAGAAGTTGTTGTACCAGATGCCGATCAGCGCCAGCAGCACCGGCAGGTTTTTCTCAGCCGGCGTGGTGGAGAAGTGTTTGTCCATCGCGTGCGCGCCGGAGAGCAGCTCAACAAAGTTGTCGAAGCCCACGGACAGGATGATGGACAAGCCGATGGCTGACCACAGAGAGTAACGGCCGCCAACCCAGTCCCAGAACTCAAACATATTGGCGGTATCAATACCGAACTCGCCAACCGCTTTACCGTTGGTCGAAAGCGCGGCGAAGTGTTTCGCGACGTGCTTCTCATCGCCGGCGGTCGCCAGGAACCAGTCGCGCGCGCTGTGGGCGTTGGTCATGGTTTCCTGAGTAGTAAAGGTTTTCGACGCGACCAGGAACAGGGTGGTTTCGGGGTTCACCGTTTTCAGCACTTCGGCGATGTGGGTACCATCGACGTTAGAAACAAAATGCATATTCAGGTGATTTTTGTACGGGCGCAGCGCTTCGGTCACCATGAACGGGCCGAGGTCGGAGCCGCCGATACCGATGTTGACGACGTCGGTAATCGCTTTACCGGTGTAGCCTTTCCAGCTGCCGGAGATAATGGCTTCGGAGAAGGTTTTCATCTTCTCAAGCACGGCGTTCACTTCCGGCATCACGTCTTTGCCATCAACCAGAATCGGAGTATTGCTGCGGTTACGCAGCGCAACGTGCAGCACCGCGCGGTCTTCCGTGCGGTTAATCTTCTCGCCGGAGAACATGGATTTAATGGCGTCTGCCAGGAAGGTCTCTTTGGCCAGGTCCTGCAGTTTTGCCAGCGTCTCTTCGGTGATGCGGTTTTTGGAAAAATCCACCAGCATCAGATCGTCGAACGTGGCGGAGAATTTAGAGAAACGATCGCTATCCTTCGCGAACAGATCCGCGATGGTAACGTCTTTCATTTCATCAAAGTGTTTCTGTAATGCCTGCCAGGCAGAGGTCTGCGTTGGGTTGATGTTTTTCATTAGCAATACTCTTCTGATTTGAGAATTGTGACTGCGGTCGATTGTAGCGCCGGTGACGAAAAATTGTGATGATTTTTGTGTTATGCCGATGATACGCGTCAGGATTAGAGCCAATTTGGCGCAAATCGCCCCTCATAGTATAGACATCATAAGGTTTTTTTCTGTCAGCGACTCGCGCATGAAAAATCCGCATAACCCTGACGTTGACATACTTCGCCTGAAGCCTTTATATAACGGCAGTACCTACATATACGTAGGTAGGTATGGATCGCGCATTTCACGCTACAGCGAAAGGGTATTGCAGGGGGGTATAATGTCCCGCGTCCCCCTGGCAAAGTGAAAGACGTCGGTAATTGCCAGAAGAGGTGCGTTGCCCAGGTAACCGTATTGGAGGAGCCAGTCCGGGGAAAATACGTGAGGGGGAGCAACGCCGAGGTGAATAAGCGTCTGGTTACGCTCATCACCGGCCACAGGGGCTGAATCCCCTGGGTTGTCACCAGAAACGTTCGCAGTCGGGCGTTTCATACTCGCCGTCTGATGCACAGCATCGGCAAGCGGGTCTACAAGGTGGAGCACTTCTGGGTGACATCGTAGTTTGTTTATCGCTCTGCGCCCACCCTGTTTTTCGCTCTTCCCTTGTGCCATGGCTGAATAATTTGGCCTGGCTTATTAAGACATTTTATTGCAATCCGGTTGCGTCCAGCCCCGCCAGGATTGGTTTTCTGGAATCGTTTTAATAAGTCAGGCCCCCTGACACGAGGTTGTTATGACAGACTTAGTTGTAGCCAAGTTCGGCGGCACCAGCGTTGCCGATTTTGATGCCATGAACCGCAGCGTGGACGTCGCGCTGCTGGACGCCAATACCCGCGTGGTGGTGCTTTCCGCCTCAGCGGGGGTGACCAACCTGCTGGTCGCCTTAGCAGAAGGGCTGGAACCCGGCGAACGTTTCGCGAAGCTCGATGCCATGCGTCAAATCCAGTTCAATATTCTGGAGCGTTTGCGCTATCCCAACGTTATTCGCGATGAAATTGAGCGCCTGCTGGAAAACATCACCACCCTGGCGGAAGCCGCCTCCCTGGCCAGTTCAACCGCGTTAACCGACGAACTGGTCAGCCACGGCGAACTGATGTCTACTCTGCTGTTTGTCGAGATCCTGCGCGAGCGCGGTATCGCCGCCCAGTGGTTCGACGTGCGCAAAATTATGCGCACCAACGACCGCTTTGGCCGCGCGGAACCGGATATTGCCGCCTTATCCGAATTAACCCAGCAGCTGCTGGCCCCGCGTCTTGCGGAAGGCGTGGTGATCACCCAGGGCTTTATTGGCAGCGAAGCCAAAGGCCGCACCACCACGCTTGGCCGCGGCGGCAGCGACTATACCGCCGCGCTACTCGGCGAAGCGCTAAACGCCACCCGCGTCGACATCTGGACCGATGTTCCGGGTATCTATACCACCGACCCGCGCGTCGCCCCGGCGGCCAAACGCATTGACGTTATCGCTTTTGAAGAAGCGGCGGAAATGGCGACCTTTGGCGCGAAGGTCCTGCATCCGGCTACCCTGCTCCCCGCCGTGCGCAGCGATATTCCGGTATTCGTCGGCTCCAGCAAAGAGCCGAAAGCCGGCGGCACGCTGGTGTGCAAAAACACCGAAAACCCGCCGCTGTTCCGCGCGCTGGCGCTGCGCCGCAAGCAGACGCTGCTAACCCTGCACAGCCTGAATATGCTGCACTCACGCGGTTTTCTGGCCGAGGTATTCAGTATTCTGGCCCGCCACAGTATCTCCGTCGATCTGATCACCACGTCGGAAGTGAGCGTGGCGCTGACC
The DNA here is from genome assembly GCF_033843325.1 of Klebsiella sp. JN_Kp126. Lineage (NCBI taxonomy): Bacteria > Pseudomonadati > Pseudomonadota > Gammaproteobacteria > Enterobacterales > Enterobacteriaceae > Klebsiella > Klebsiella sp. JN_Kp126. The sequence goes on from NZ_JAWXQV010000056.1 coordinate 259,477, forward strand.
ATGGATACCACCGGTTCGACGTCGGCTGGCGATACCCTGCTCACCCAGGGACTGTTGACCGAACTTTCCTCTCTGTGCCGCGTTGAGGTCGAGCAGGATCTGGCGCTGGTCGCCATCATTGGTAATGAACTGTCGAAGGCGTGCGGCGTCGGTAAAGAGGTGTTTGGCGTACTGGACCCGTTTAATATTCGTATGATTTGCTACGGCGCATCCAGCCATAACCTGTGCTTCCTGGTCCCGGGTGCGGATGCCGAAAAAGTGGTGCAGAAGCTGCATCATAATCTGTTCGAGTAATAGCGAATAAAATGGCCCGCCATTTCTGCCGGGCCATTTTTAGTTTCCCATCACCGTGGTCATCAGCAATCTGTCCAACTCCCTGACATCACCGCTCCGGCTCTCAGGCAGCGCTGGCGGGATTGCGCCTCTGAGCAGCTCGGACTGAATAAACGCATGCAGCAGCGGTCGACGCGGGCCGTTTTCCGCCTCTCCTGCGCGCTGTTTACGTTCCAGCAGCTCGTCTATTTCCGCACGTAGACCCGCTGCCAGCTCGCTTCCTGCCAGCAGTTCATCAAAGCGCATCGGCGGCACGCCTTTTCCCGCTTCAACCCAGCGGACGGCCAGCAGCGGGCGCAGTACGTAAAAGTACTTTTTCAGCCGCACCCGTTCGCCTTGCAGATAGCCGCGAAAATTTTTACGGGCCATCGAATAGTAATGCCAGCGGGCGCGAACCGGAGAAAACCAATGCGGTATCACTTTCTTCAGCGCCTGAACCGTCGCGTCATCCTGCTGATACACCACCGGTGAATCCAGCCATTCGATCAGCGTCGGGTTCGCCCCTTTCAGCAGACCCAGCGCCTTGCGCCACTCCCAGCCGCAGACGTCCAGCTCATCGTCGATGGGCAGCTCAATAACATCGCGCGGGGGATCCACCCGCAGGTACCACTCCAGCGGGTGAACGTAGAGAAACCGCACATCATAATCGCTGTCCGGCGAGGCAAAGCCCCAGCCCCGGCTGCCGGATTCGCAGGCGTAGAGCACTCTGACGCCGTAGCGCTGCTCCACGTCTTTTAACTGCCGCCGCACCTTATGGCGCATGGCGGCGCTTACAGCGTGATACGTCATTTTCATTATCCTTTTAGATTCACCAGGCCATGCAGCACCTGGTCCAGGCCGCCAAAGACCGAGATTTTATCGATGCGCTCCGCCACTCTTTCCAGCGTTTCCAGCTCTTTTAAGCGCAGCGCGACCGGGTTATTCTCCATCACCTTCGCGGTGTTGAGCAGCGAGCGCGTCGCCGCGGTCTCTTCACGCCGGCGGATCACGTTCGCCTGCGCCGATTTCTCCGCCTCCACCAGCTGCGACAAAATGGCTTTCATGTCGCCGGGCAGCACAATATCCTTCACGCCCAGCGACGCGACGTCGATACCAAATGCCGCCATGCGCTCGGTGACCTGCGCGCTCACGACCTCATCAATGATTTTCTTATCTTCCAGCAGCTCATCCAGCGTTCGCGTTCCGACGGCTTCACGCAGCGCAAACTGCAGCTCGCGATACAGATGGTCCAGCGGCTTCGTCAGCTGTCCAAACGCCTGCAGTACATCGCTGTAGCGCCAGTTCGCCGCCAGATTTAAACGCAGGTTCACTTTATCTTTGGTCAGAATCTCCTGGCCGCCAACCTCCAGCACCTGCAGGCGGGTATCGACCACTTCCGCTTCCACCAGATGATTGACCTTCCAGTACGCGCTCAGGCCAGGCTGCAGCAGCGATTGTGTCTCGCCGTCGATTTTCAGCACCCCGACGTGCCACGCCGGCACCGATACGGTGAGGATCGCTTCGCGACCTTTTACCGCCCCGTGACGTCGCGGCTGCAGCACCGCATTCATAATGTCAGCCGGAACCGCAACCTGCCGGGTATCGATACGTAGCAGCTGAATTTCATCACCGGCGGACCAGTACAGTCGGCGCGTCGAAGGCGGTAAAATTTCCTGCAGCACACCGTTGGCATACAGCGCCCCGGCCTCGACATCCGTCAAATCCGCCGCCAGGCAGTAGCGTTCAATCCATTCCGGCTGAAAGCGTCGTAAATACTCCGCCAGCGCCTCCGGCACTTCGCTGCCGTCCCGGTTAACGATCAGCACTTCGGGGACGTTGAACCACGGCAGGCGATGCTCGCCCGCTTCCAGAACCTGATAGTAGTCACCCTGACGGGATAAAAGGCCAAGCTGACCTTTACGTATCGTGATTTTCTTCGTCATTTTTTGTTCCTTAGCAAAATCAGGCGCGGGTGCAGGGGCGAAGCCGCAGGGGAACTCCCTTTTGCCTGCGGCACGGCGCCTTTACCGGCGGCCTGCTGTGGGGCGTGCTGACTGCGCATCACCCCGCGTTATTTCTATGATTAACGACCAGTTTTCATTGGAGATGAAATCGGGAATCGAACCCATTGGTGGTCATCGGCTGACGGAACGCGCCCGAAAAACGGCCTGTACCGTTCCTAGCGTGCCGGCGGGGTTTAACCCCCTGCGTTTTCAGCGTCGTGACGGAAGGGATATTGCCAGTTGCGTGCCAACAATAAAAAATGCGAAAGTTATTTTTCAATAAATTGATTAATAACGTTTTTATTTTTAATTGAAACGGTAACGCTTGCCGCCGGCAGCAGGTTTTTTTATCTTTAAATATCGAAACTTATCTTTTGGGATAAAAATGAAAAAGCGGCGAGTGGTCATTGGCGTCCTCGGAACGGTGCTGGACAAACGCGGCAAGCGGGCGAATCGCTTTAAAAAATGGCGGCCTACCGTTGGGCTATGCCAGCAGGCCGATTTTCCTGTCGACAGGCTGGAGCTTCTCCACCAGCCGCGTGATGAAAATATGGCGCAAAAGCTGATTGACGATGTCGCCCAGCTTTCACCGCATACCGAAGTGCGCCCGCATACGATTGAGATAAACGATCCGTGGGATTTTGAAGAGGTCTACGCGGCGTTTCTCGACTTCGCCAACCGCTATCGCTTTGATACCGAAAACGAAGAGTATCTGGTGCATATCACCACCGGGACCCACGTGGCGCAGATCTGCTGGTTCCTGCTGACCGAAGCGCGCTATCTCCCCGCCAGCCTGCTGCAGACCAGCCCTGCGCCGAAAGGCGCAGCGGATGACGCCGTCGCCGCCGGTATTTACTCGGTGATCGATCTGGACTTAAGCCGCTACGCCGCGCTCACCAGCCGCTTTCAGCGCGAGCAGCAGCAGTCCGTCTCCTTCCTGAAGGCGGGTATCGAGACGCGTAATGCGACGTTCAACGCGCTTATCGATCGTATTGAGCGCGTGGCGATCCGAACGACCGATCCGATCCTGCTGACCGGCCCAACGGGCGCCGGGAAGTCCGTCCTCGCCAAACGTATTTTTCAGCTTCGTCAGTCGCGCCATCGGGTGGCGGGAAAATTCATGGCGGTAAACTGCGCCACGCTGCGCGGTGATAACGCCATGTCCACGCTGTTTGGACATGTCAAAGGTGCGTTTACCGGCGCGGTTACGCCTCGCGCCGGGCTATTACGCGAAGCCGACGGCGGCGTGCTGTTTCTCGATGAAATCGCCGAGCTGGGGCTGGATGAGCAGGCTATGCTGCTGAAGGCCATCGAAGAAAAAACCTTTTTCCCGTTTGGCTCGGATAAAGAGGTGCACAGCGACTTCCAGCTAATCGCCGGCACGCATCGCGATATGCAGCAGTGGGTGGCGGAGGGGCGCTTTCGCGAAGATCTTTATGCGCGCATCAATATGTGGCGCTTTGCCCTCCCCGGCCTGGCGCAGCGGCGGGAAGATATTGCGCCGAACGTGGAGTATGAATTACGGCGACTGGCCAACGAGCGGCAGACGCAGATCCGCTTCGATAAAGACGCCCGCGAACGCTATCTGGCCTTTGCCTGCTCGCCGCAGGCGCAATGGCGCGGCAATTTCCGCGAGCTAGGCTCCTCCGTGGCGCGTATGGCGACCCTGGCCGAGCAGGGGCGCATTACGCTGGCCGTTGCGGAAGAGGAGATAATGCTGCTGAAAGAGAGCTGGCAGCTCACGACATCTTCTCCTGATATTGCAATGGAAATCGATCTGTTCGTTCGCCGCCAGCTGGAAACGGTGCTGGAGGTCTGCCAGCGCAGCGCTTCGCTCTCCGAAGCCGGACGCGAGCTGTTCGCCGTCTCCCGGCAGAAAAAGGCCAATCCTAACGATGCTGACCGCCTGCGCAAATATTTAGCGCGCTTCGGACTCAGCTGGGAGCTTATCCGCAGCGGAACATGAACATAATTTGTTTGAATAATATGTCTTAGCACGATAAACAATAGCGATGGCCGGGCTCGATCCCGGCCGGACAATAACAAGCAAACACAACTTACGTGCAAGGAAAACAACATGCTCGCCACGCTTACGCGGCTGTTCCCATTATGGGCGCTGCTGCTCTCGGTTATCGCCTATTACACGCCATCCACTTTTACCCCCGTTGGCCCGTGGGTCCCGACGCTGCTGATGCTGATTATGTTCGGCATGGGCGTGCATCTGAAAGTCGACGATTTTAAGCGCGTGCTTTCCCGCCCCGCGCCGGTCGCCGCAGGCATTTTTCTCCATTACCTGGTGATGCCGCTCGCCGCCTGGCTGCTGGCGCTGATTTTTCACATGCCGCCCGAGCTCTCCGCCGGGATGGTGCTGGTCGGCAGCGTCGCCAGCGGTACGGCATCCAACGTGATGATCTTTCTGGCAAAAGGCGACGTCGCGCTCTCAGTCACCATCTCATCGGTTTCCACGCTGGTCGGCGTGGTCGCCACCCCGCTGCTGACGCGTCTGTACGTGGATGCGCATATTCAGGTGGACGTGATGGGGATGCTGCTCAGCATTCTGCAAATCGTGGTGATCCCGATTGCGCTGGGGCTGGTGGTGCATCATCTGCTGCCAAAAGTGGTCAAGGCGGTGGAACCGTTCCTGCCGGCCTTTTCGATGGTCTGCATTCTGGCGATTATCTGCGCCGTGGTGGCCGGTTCCGCATCGCATATTGCTTCCGTAGGCTTTGTGGTGATTATCGCCGTCATCCTGCATAACACCATCGGCCTGCTCGGCGGCTACTGGGGCGGACGGCTGTTTGGCTTTGACGAATCCACCTGCCGTACGCTGGCGATCGAGGTGGGAATGCAGAACTCCGGCCTTGCCGCCGCGCTGGGGAAAATCTACTTTGGCCCGCTGGCCGCGCTGCCCGGCGCGCTGTTCTCGGTCTGGCACAACCTGTCCGGCTCGCTGCTGGCCGGCTACTGGTCAGGGAAGCCGATTGCGGATGAATCGCGTAAAACGGAAAAAGAGAGCTAACAATCCGTAATTTTCCCGGCTTGCGCTGCGCTTAGCCGGGCTACGGTCCGTGCAGCTTGCGGGTTTTGTAGCCGGACTGGTGCGCAGCGCCGCCTCCGGGATTTTCTGCGAGGCACAACAATTTACCGTGAGACGTCAGCCCCAATACCGTACACTGAAACCACAGGCTAATTGAGGGCACCACTATGGCACTCCCCCGCATCACGCAAAAAGAGATGACCGAGCGCGAACAGCGCGAACTGAAAACCCTGCTCGACCGCGCGCGCATCGCCCATGGCCGTCCGCTGACCAACGCGGAAACCAATAGCGTGAAAAAAGAGTACATCGATAAACTGATGGCCCTGCGCGAGGCCGAGGCTAAGAAAGCCCGCCAGCTGAAGAAAAAGCAGGCTTATAAACCGGACGCAGAGGCCTCGTTTTCCTGGTCGGCAAATACCCCGACGCGCGGCAGACGTTAACGCCCTTTCTTCTTGCGCCCCGGCGCGGTAAAGCGTTTGCCGTTCGACGCCGGGCGGGAGGACTTGTCGCTGGTTTTTTCAATCGCCACGACGGGACGCTTGATGCCGGCCGTTTTCGGCTTCGCTTTTGCCTTCGGTTTCGCTTCTGAAGACGAGTTTTCAATCAGTTTGAAAAGATCGATCAGCTCATCGTCGGTCAGATCGCGCCACTCTCCCAGCGGGATCCCCGTCAGGCTGACGTTCATGATCCGCGTCCGCTCAAGCTTCGTCACTTCATAGCCAAAGTGTTCGCACATCCGGCGGATCTGGCGATTCAGCCCCTGCACCAGGGTAATGCGGAACACAAACGGCGCTTCTTTTTTCACTTTGCACTTCTTCGTCACCGTGCCGAGAATCGGTACGCCCGCCCCCATGCCGCGGATAAACTCATCGGTCACCGGCTTATCAACGGTGACCAGATACTCTTTTTCGTGATCGTTACCGGCGCGCAGGATTTTATTCACCAGATCGCCATGGTTGGTCAGAAAGATCAGCCCCTGGGAGTCTTTATCCAGGCGACCGATGGGGAAAACGCGTTTACTGTGGTTAACGAAATCCACAATATTGTCGCGCTCGCCGTCTTCGGTGGTGCTGACGATGCCAACCGGTTTATTCAGCGCAATCAGGACCAGATCGTCCGCTTCGCGCGGCTCAATCAACCGGCCATTGACCTTTACCACGTCGCCCGCTTTAACCTGGTCGCCGATGGTAGCGCGCTTGCCGTTGATAAAAACGTTGCCTTGTTCGATAAAGCGATCGGCTTCACGACGCGAGCAAATTCCGCTTTCGCTGATGTATTTATTGAGTCGGGTTGATGAGTCGGGCAGCATAAAATCTCCTGTAAAAGCGAAATATACCCTACCTTGCGGGCGATAAAAAAGAATCGCGCTCTCGTCGCCTGCCGCTAAATGTGATCTGCCACGCCTTTCAACACAAAAGTGTGCCCATGAAAGCCCGGCAACTTTGTCCGGCGAAACAAAGCAGAATCAGGCTCTTATCACGTCCGGCACAAAGGTGCCATAAACCACCGGTAAGCAACGCAAATGTGCAACAGAAACGGTCGGAACATCATCATGAAATAGAGGAAAATTTCTTTGAAGCGGGTCGCTGATGGGGTTATATCAGATCATGACAGCAACTCTCCCATTTGCACAAATGTGCAGGAGCCGACAGTGACGATGGAAAACAGCGACGATATTCGTCTGATCGTGAAAATCGCCCAGCTCTACTATGAGCAGGATATGACCCAGGCGCAGATTGCCCGCGAGCTGGGGATATACCGCACCACTATCAGCCGTCTGCTGAAGCGCGGCCGCGAGCAGGGCATCGTCACTATCGCCATCAACTACGACTACAACGAAAATCTGTGGCTTGAGCAGCAGCTAAAACAAAAATTCGGTCTCAAAGAGGCGGTGGTGGCGGCCTGCGACTCACTGCTGGAGGAGGATCAGCTCAATCTTATCGGCCTGCATGGCGCGCAATTGGTCGACAGGCTGCTGGAGCCGGGCGATATCGTCGGCTTCTCCTGGGGTCGGGCGGTGCGCGCGCTGGTGGAGAATCTGCCGCAGGCCAGCCAGTCCCGTCAGGTTATCTGCGTGCCGATTATCGGCGGCCCCTCCGGAAAACTGGAAAGTCGCTACCACGTGAATACGCTGACCTACGGCGCAGCGGCGAAGCTGAAAGCGGAATCTCATCTCGCTGATTTCCCGGCACTGCTGGATAACACATTAATTCGCAACGGTATTATGCAGTCCCGGCATTTTAAAACGATTGCCTCCTACTGGGATAACCTGGACGTCGCGCTGGTGGGCATTGGTTCTCCGGCGATCCGCGACGGCGCCAACTGGCATGCATTTTACGGCAGTGAAGAGAGCGACGATCTCAACGCTCGCCAGGTCGCCGGCGATATCTGTTCGCGTTTTTACAACATTGATGGCGCGCTGGTCGAAACCGCCATGAGCGAAAAAACGCTCTCTATCGAGATGGCGAAACTCAAGCAGGCGCGCTACTCGGTGGGTATCGCCATGGGCGAGGAGAAATACGCCGGGATTCTTGGTGCCTTAAACGGTCATTACATTAATTGTCTGGTGACGAATCGAGAAACCGCTGAGTCATTACTGAAGTAAATGTCAAGAATATGATTTCACGCAGCGCTGCTGCGGGGGATCCCTTTATCTAAAGAAACAGGAGTCGATAATGAATACATGGTTAAATTTAAAAGACAAAATAATTATCGTGACCGGCGGCGCATCAGGAATCGGCCTGGCGATTGTCGATGAATTATTATCCCAGGGCGCAAAGGTTCAGATGAGCGATATTCACGGCGGCGACAAACATCAGGATCGCGATAATTATAATTTCTGGCCAACCGATATTTCCAGCGCCAGCGAAGTGAATAAAACCGTCGACAGTATTATTCAGCGATTTGGCCGCATTGATGGTTTAGTCAATAACGCCGGCGTCAACTTCCCGCGTTTATTAGTCGATGAGAAAGCGCCGTCCGGTCGCTATGAATTAAATGAAGCGGCATTCGAAAAAATGGTCAATATCAACCAGAAAGGCGTGTTCCTGATGTCGCAGGCGGTGGCGCGCCAGATGGTTAAACAGCGCAGCGGCGTGATTGTTAACGTCTCGTCAGAAAGCGGTCTCGAAGGCTCTGAAGGCCAGAGCTGCTACGCCGCGACCAAAGCCGCGCTGAACAGCTTTACCCGCTCCTGGTCGAAAGAGCTGGGCAAGCACGGTATTCGCGTCGTAGGCGTTGCGCCGGGCATTCTGGAAAAAACCGGGCTGCGTACGCCGGAATATGAAGAAGCGCTGGCCTGGACCCGCAATATCACCGTCGAACAGCTGCGCGAAGGCTATAGCAAAAATGCGATTCCTGTTGGTCGCTCCGGCCGTCTCAGCGAAGTTGCTGATTTTGTTTGCTATCTGCTCTCAGAGCGCGCCAGCTACATTACCGGAGTAACCACTAACATTGCGGGCGGCAAAACGCGCGGCTAAGGGGGAAACATGGTTAACGTCATCTTCTGCGCTCACGGTCAGCTGGCCTGCGCCATGCTCGACTCGGTGCGCATGGTTTACGGCGATGTCCACGTCAGCGCCGTGGCGTTTGTACCGGGGGAAAACGCGGGCGATATCGCCGATAAGCTTGAAAAGTTGGTAAGTACTCACAAAGAGGAGGAGTGGCTCATCGCCGTCGATCTACAGTGCGGCAGCCCGTGGAACGCCGCCGCCGGCCTGGCGATGCGCAACCCGCAGCTTCGGGTCATCAGCGGCCTGTCGCTACCGCTGGCTCTGGAGCTGGTCGATAACCAGCAAACGATGAATGCAGAAGCACTGTGCCAACATCTTGAGACCATCGCCAGCCAGTGCTGCGTCACCTGGCGGCAGCCGGAAACCGTTGAGGAGGATTTCTGATGAACATTACGCTCGCACGCATTGATGACCGCCTGATTCACGGCCAGGTCACCACCGTTTGGTCAAAAGTGGCCAACGCCCAGCGCATCATTATCTGTAATGACGACGTGTATAACGACGACGTTCGCCGCACGCTGCTTCGCCAGGCCGCGCCGCCGGGCATGAAGGTCAATGTGGTGAATATTGAGAAAGCCGTCGCCGTTTATCACAACCCGCAATATCAGGACGAAACGGTTTTTTATTTATTCACTAATCCGCAGGACGTATTAACCATGGTGCAGCAGGGCGTCAAAATAGCCACGCTGAATATTGGCGGCATGGCCTGGCGACCGGGTAAAAAACAGTTAACCAAAGCGGTGTCATTAGACGCAGCGGATATTAATGCCTTTCAGCAGTTAGATAAGCTGGGCGTTAAGCTTGATTTACGCGTCGTGGCTTCGGATCCGTCGGTTAATATTCTCGATAAAATAGCAGAGCAGTCCGTTACAGAATAATAAAACGCGCCTTTTATTACACACTGTCATTCTGGATGCATCGCGGCGGCAAATGAGCGAGTCACCAGCAGCATAGCTAACTATGCGACTGGGGCGAGAGAATGCAGTCAACAAAGAGGCAGCCTGAAGAACATCGTGTAAATGCCGTAAAAGGCAGGGATTTCTATACCCTCAAGGTGAAAAATTATGGAAATAAGTACCCTACAAATAATCGCCATATTTATTTTTTCCTGTATTGCCGGGATGGGCAGCGTGCTGGATGAATTCCAGACGCACCGCCCATTAATCGCCTGTACCGTGATTGGCTTAATTCTCGGCGATCTAAAAACCGGGATTATGCTCGGCGGGACGCTGGAGCTGATCGCGCTCGGCTGGATGAACGTCGGCGCGGCGCAGTCTCCGGATTCGGCGTTAGCCAGCATTATCTCCGCCATCCTGGTGATCGTGGGCCAGCAAAGCATCGCTACCGGAATAGCGATTGCGCTGCCGGTCGCTGCCGCAGGTCAGGTGCTCACCGTGTTCGCCCGCACCATTACCGTGGTGTTCCAGCACGCGGCGGATAAGGCCGCGGAAGAGGCGCGCTTCAGAACAATCGATCTGCTGCACGTGTCTGCGCTGGGCGTTCAGGCGCTGCGCGTCGCCATTCCCGCACTCATCGTTTCACTGTTTGTCAGCGCGGATATGGTCAGCAATATGCTCAACGCCATTCCGGAATTCGTCACCCGCGGTCTGCAAATCGCCGGCGGTTTTATCGTGGTGGTCGGCTACGCCATGGTGCTGCGCATGATGGGCGTGAAGTATCTGATGCCCTTCTTCTTCCTCGGCTTCCTCGCGGGCGGCTATCTCGACTTTAGCCTGCTGGCCTTCGGCGGCGTCGGGGTCATCATCGCGCTGATTTATATCCAGCTTAATCCGCAGTGGCGTAAACCCGAACCGCAGGCCGCCGCCACCTCTTCCACTGCCCTTGACCAGCTTGACGACTGATGGAGCCCAACATGGAACAGAGAAAAATTACCCAAGGCGACCTGGTGAGCATGTTTCTGCGCTCCAACCTGCAGCAGGCGTCATTCAACTTCGAACGTATTCACGGGCTTGGCTTCTGCTACGACATGATCCCGGCCATCAAGCGCCTCTACCCGCTGAAAGAGGATCAGGTCGCCGCGCTGAAGCGCCATCTGGTGTTCTTCAACACCACTCCGGCAGTCTGCGGGCCGGTGATTGGCGTCACCGCCGCGATGGAGGAAGCGCGGGCCAACGGCGCCGCTATCGACGATGGCGCCATCAACGGGATCAAAGTTGGCCTGATGGGGCCGCTGGCAGGCGTGGGCGACCCGCTGGTATGGGGCACGCTGCGGCCGATTACCGCCGCCCTCGGCGCCTCGCTGGCGCTCTCCGGCAATATTCTTGGACCGCTGCTGTTCTTCTTTATTTTCAACGCGGTACGTCTGGCGATGAAGTGGTACGGGCTGCAGCTTGGCTTCCGTAAAGGGGTCAATATCGTCAGCGATATGGGCGGCAACCTGCTGCAAAAACTGACCGAAGGCGCCTCCATTCTTGGCCTGTTTGTGATGGGCGTGCTGGTGACCAAGTGGACCACCATCAACGTCCCGCTGGTGGTCTCGCAAACCCCGGGCGCCGACGGCTCGACCGTCACCATGACCGTACAGGACATCCTCGATCAGCTCTGCCCCGGCCTGCTGGCTCTGGGCCTGACGCTGCTGATGGTGCGCCTGCTCAATAAGAAAGTGAACCCGGTATGGCTGATTTTCGCCCTCTTCGGTTTGGGGATTATCGGTAACGCGCTGGGCTTCCTGTCCTGATTCTGTCCTGATTATTCCGCCCCGGCGATGCCGGGGCTACTTCAACAAGTTAGACCCAAAAGCTTTCGCAGCCGTCATGCGAAAGATGAAGGGGATGAGGTGGTAAACATGCAAACAACAACAGCCCTGCGGCTCTACGGCAAACGCGATCTGCGCCTGGAAACCTTTGAACTTCCGGCGATGCAGGATGATGAAATTCTCGCCCGGGTGGTCACCGACAGCCTGTGCCTCTCCTCGTGGAAAGAGGCGAACCAGGGCGAGGACCACAAAAAGGTGCCGGACGATGTGGCGACCAACCCAATCATTATCGGCCATGAGTTCTGCGGGGAGATTATCGCCGTCGGCAAAAAGTGGCAGCACAAGTTTCACGCCGGCCAGCGCTATGTGATTCAGGCCAACCTGCAGCTGCCGGATCGCCCGGACTGCCCCGGTTATTCTTTTCCATGGATCGGCGGCGAGGCCACCCACGTGGTGATCCCCAACGAGGTGATGGAACAGGATTGTTTGCTTTCCTGGGAAGGCGATACCTGGTTTGAAGGCTCGCTGGTGGAGCCGCTTTCCTGCGTGATTGGCGCCTTCAACGCCAACTATCATCTGCAGGAAGGCAGCTATAACCATGTGATGGGCATTCGCCCGCAGGGCCGCACGCTGATCCTCGGCGGCACCGGCCCGATGGGTCTGCTGGCCATCGACTACGCGCTGCATGGCCCGATCAACCCGGCGCTGCTGGTGGTCACCGATACCAATAAGCCAAAGCTCAGCTATGCGCGCCAGCACTATCCCTCCGAGCCGCAAACGCTGATCCACTATCTGGATGGGCGCGACGCCAGCCGCGAAACGCTGATGGCGCTCTCCGGCGGCCACGGCTTTGACGATATCTTCGTCTTCGTCCCTAACGAACAGCTCATCACCCTGGCATCCTCGCTGCTGGCCCCGGACGGCTGCCTGAACTTTTTTGCCGGCCCGCAGGATAAGCAGTTCAGCGCACCGATCAATTTTTACGATGTGCATTACGCCTTCACCCACTACGTGGGCACCTCCGGCGGCAATACCGACGATATGCGCGCCGCCGTAGCGCTGATGCAGGAGAAAAAGGTGCAGACCGCGAAGGTGGTGACTCATATTCTGGGGCTGAACGCGGCGGGCGCGACCACCCTGGATTTACCGGCGGTAGGCGGCGGTAAGAAGCTGGTTTATACCGGAAAAAACATTCCGCTTACGCCGCTGGGAAACATTAGCGACCCGCAGCTGGCGGCGATTATGGAACGTCACCACGGTATCTGGTCAAAAGAGGCGGAAGAGTACCTGCTGGCCCACGCGGAGGATATTACTCATGATTGATCGCGATACGCTGCTGTGCATGTCGCTGGCCGGTCGCCCGGGTAACTTCGGCACCCGCTTTCATAACTACCTGTATGAAAAGCTGGGGCTGAACTATATCTATAAAGCGTTTACGACCCAGGATATAGCCGCGGCGGTAAACGGCGTGCGCGCATTAGGCATTCGCGGCTGCGCGGTCTCTATGCCGTTTAAAGAGAGCTGCATAGCGTATCTTGACGCGCTTGACCCTTCGGCGAAGGCGATTGATTCGGTCAACACCATCGTCAACGACGACGGCAGGCTGACCGGGCTGAATACCGACTATATCGCGGTGAAAAGCCTGATTGACAGCTATCAGCTCGATTCCTCAGCCAAAGTGATGATCCAGGGCAGCGGCGGAATGGGCAAAGCGGTCATCGCCGCCTTCCGCGATGCCGGTTTCCGCGATGTGATTATCGCCGCCCGCCATCGCGAGCGCGGCCTGGCGCTGGCAAAGCAGTACGGTTTTCAGTGGCAGCCCAGGCCGGAGGGAATCGCGGCGGATATTCTGGTTAACGTCACGCCGCTCGGCATGGCGGGCGGCGCGGAAAGCGAAACTCTGGCCTTTAGCCCGACGATGGTGGAACGGGCCGACGTGATATTTGACGTGGTCGCTCTGCCGCCGGAAACCCCGCTCATCAAGCTGGCGCAGAGGCTGGACAAGCGCGTTATCAGCGGCGCGGAGGTGATTGCCCTGCAGGCGGTGGAGCAGTTTGCGCTCTACACCGGCGTGCGTCCGGGCGCTGCGCTGGTCGCTGAAGCCGCGGCCTTTGCCAGAGGATAAAGGCAAAACGGAGAGCGCCAGGGAGGGCGCTCTAATAACCGTTGATCAGAAAGTCGATTGCATCGCGCAGCGCAGCCCTGTCCGCCGTCAAATCAGCAACCCGCTTGCCCAGTTCTTTCTGCGGTAAACCCGCCATCATATGCGTCATCACAATATAAGTTTGACCGGCAATCGTAATCACGGGACAAATTTTGGTCGGAGGCTGGGTATCAGGTAGTTGGTTTTGTTCTATCACAGGGGCAACCAGGATATGCTTCAGGACATTCGCGACCGGATGCTGCAGGTTGATTAAATAAGGGAAAACCTTTTTACCGCTTCCCGTATTCTCATAAGCGCAATATTGTTCCATCAGAACGGCCTTTGAAAATCACTAAACGAACCGTTTTCTTCTACCCATTGGTTAATCGTATCGATCGATTTCTTATTGTCTCGTAACCACTCTTCACGTTTGTGCTCACGAAATTTCTCAAGTAAAGCTTCCGTTAAAACCGCCGAAATGTTGATTTTAAGCTTACGCGCCTCTTCCAGGATTTCAGGCGAAAGCGAGACATTGACTGATTTTTTAACGTTCGACGTAGTGCGCATGATAGCCCCCATGGTAATGCGCATGACATGCCTCAGATTAGCGTAATAAACGAGCATTTTCTATTCCTTTGCCTGTGAATCATCAACGTAAAACTAAGCAGTTCCCGCTAACCTGTCACGCCCGGTAGAGTCAGTCTGCGAGGCGCTTTCCAGATTAATTCAGAGAGTCGCTGCGCCAATAATCACCGTTCCGCTTTGCTCAGCGCGTCCCAGCGTGAGCCACGTCAGCAAGCGGTAAGATATCCTGTGATAACATCTCTGCCCGAATAATCATCTGGTCAAATGGAGAAATAATGGAACTGCTGCTATTGAGTAACTCAACGCTGCCGGGCAAAGCCTGGCTGGAACATGCGCTGCCGACCATTGCCGGGCAGCTAAATGGCCGCCGTTCTGCGGTATTCATCCCTTTTGCCGGGGTGACGCAAACCTGGGATGATTACACCGCGAAAACCGCCGCCGTCTTCAGCCCAATGGGCGTTACGGTTACCGGTATTCACAGCGTCGCGGACCCGGTGTCGGCGATTGAGAATGCGGAGATAGTTATCGTCGGCGGCGGCAATACCTTTCAGCTGCTGAAAGAGTGCCGCGAACGCGGCCTGCTGGCGCCGATGGTGGATGTGGTGAAGCGCGGGGCGCTGTATATCGGCTGGAGCGCGGGCGCTAACCTGGCCTGCCCGACGATTCGCACCACTAACGATATGCCGATTGTCGACCCTAACGGTTTTACTGCGCTGGGGTTGTTCCCGCTGCAAATTAACCCGCACTTCACCAACGCACTGCCGGAAGGCCATAAAGGCGAGACCCGCGAACAGCGGATCCGCGAGCTGCTGGTGGTTGCGCCAGAGCTGACGATTATCGGCCTGCCGGAAGGCAACTGGATTCAGGTGACGCAGGGCCACGCTACCCTTGGCGGCCCGAATCCAACGCTGGTATTCAGAGCCGGAGAAGACGCGGTGACCCTCAACGCCGGTCATCGTTTCTAAACCCCGTGCGCACGTTTCCCGGAGGCGGCGCTGCGCGCCTGTCCGGGCTACCATCCCGCAGACGGTGGAGAACTCGTAGCCCGGGCAAGGCGCTTTGCGCCGCCCCCGGGAGCAAAGCGCAGAGTGGCATAATTCCCCGGAGGCGATGCTGCGCATCTGTCCGGGCTACCATCCCGCAGACGGTGGAGAACTCGTAGCCCGGGCAAGGCGC